>CAZOGS010000009.1:1410-10505 GCA_964579375.1 uncultured Muribaculaceae bacterium | reverse complement strand
AAATACAAAAATTCTTTAAGAAACAAATTATTTGCAAATTTTCCGATATTAACGGTACAAGGGCAAGGAATTTCAAAAGTTTCCTTTTCAATTTCTTCCGAAGGAAAGTTATTGAACAGAAAATTTGTTTCTCAATCCGGAAATAAATCACTTGATGATGCAATGTATAATATGTTGATGAGGGTGCCTGCTTATTACCCGCCGCCGAGCGGTTATAACGGAAGTGAAATTGTTATGCAAATGGAGTTTAATAACGGTCATTATTCATTTTCATATTTGAATTAGTGTTTTTTGAGAATTACTGTTCCTTGAACATCCGTTGAAACATTTAGTGCTTGTTCAAGGCTTTTTGCAAGGTCTGCAGCGGTGTTTGCTCTATAAATTTTTCCTGATGTTGCAAGTGCGGTACATTTTAGCTGTGCATCGGCATCAGGATCATTTATGGCAAAGGCTATTACATCTATTTTTATATCATCACGCTGTTGCACAAGTTTTATTGCATAGTCGCAAGGACTTTCATCGCAAGTTTCACCTCCGTCAGTCAAAAGAATTATTCTCTTTTGCCCCATAACTCCCGCAAAATCAAAATTTACAGCATCTTTTAATGATTTCGTAATCGGTGTCCATCCGACGGCACTCATTCTCCCAAGTGTTAAGTTGATGTTTCTCGTGTTGTTTTCTTTTATCGGAAGTACAAGTTCTGATGCCTTACAGCCAAATATGGGGTTAAATCCGAATTTATGCCCGTAAACTCTTAGACCCGTCTTGATTTTGGGGTTCAACCTTGAAGTAATATTAGCAAGTGCATTCACTGCAATATCTATTTTGGTACTGTTGCCCATATAGTCATTCATACTGTTTGACAAATCAACAATAAACAGAATTTTTTCATTCTCGTTTATGTTTGAAACACCTTCATTTGCCGTGTGTACATTGTAATTTTCCGGATGTACCGCATTATTCGCAAAAACAACCAATAAGCAAGATAACACTATTTGTAGTATTTTCATAATCCCCTCTTTTTGATATTTTTAACCGCAAAAAGGGATATGTCTATTATACTGTTTTTAAGCTGAAGGTTGTTTTTATAAAATTTAAACTTAAAAATATAAAATTAATATTTGTTCTTTTCCGAAAAATCAATATCCGAGTCATTTGCCACAAGATTTTCTCTCCTTGTTTGCAATAATTCTTCAAACTCTTTATTGACGGGTATATTTATGCATTTGGATTTTGCAACTTTGATTTTTTGTTCTTTTTCCATAAATCCTCTAATTTTCGGAACCAATTGGAATAAATCCCGGAGTTACCGCAATCCATTCATAAGCATTGATTTTTTCACTTTCGGGAATTTCTATAACAAAAGTTCCACCGTATCTTCCTCTTTGAAAATCAACAATCCCTTTGTTTGAAAGCATTCTGAGAGCCTTACGGATTGTATTTGTGCTGACATTGAATTTTTCTGCCAAAAAATCCATCGATGGTAATTTCATTCCGAGATCATATTCCTCTTTAATCATTGTTGTTATTGCGTTTTCAATTTTTTCCCAACGATAAAAAATTGCATCATCAGCTTTTGCAAAAATCGAGCGTTCTTTCATAGGTTGAAAAATTTCCGCTTCATTTGGCATTTGTGCAATAACTGTGCCGTATCTGCCTCGTCTTGAGTGCAAAATACCTTTTGTTTCCAATGTATTTACGGCATCATGAACAGTTTTTACACTGACATTTAATATCTTAGAAAGCTCAAATCTCGTTAAAAGTTTATCGCCTTTCTGCATGTTTTTCGTTATATATTCGGAGAGGTCTTTTATTGTCTTTTCAACAAGTGAAGTATGAGAAGAGTTATGCTCCGATGGAGTATCCGGAAGTTCGACAACACGTAATTTCTTTTTTCCTGATTTTCCTGTTGTGTATTGCAGAAATCCTGTATCGCAAAGATGCAAATAGGCTAATCTTACGGTGTTTGCCGATACATTGATTTTTTTCGCCAGAACAGCCGCAGGTGGCATCACATAATCAATTCCGCCTTCAATAATGTACTTTTTTATTTTTGATACAGCTGCATCTCTTTTCGAAGTCTGCTTTTTGAGCATATTTGAATTTGAATAACCCGCAATAAGTGTTCCTGTCTTTTGTTTACTTTGAAGAAATCCCTTGTCTTCCGTATATCTTATTGCGTTCTGTACCGTTCCGACACCAATTCCTAAATATTCCGCAATATCGTGTTTTTTGGGCAAAATATCTCCTTTTTTAATTTTGTTTGTTTCAAGAGAAGATACTATCCACTGTATTAACCATTGTTCGGTTAGTCTGTCTTTTGACATACCTGAATTCTTGAAATCGGGAACCTGTTTCGGTAAGTCATTTATACTTAATTTATTATTCTTGATTTTACTCATAATGGACACTCTTACATTCTAAAATAGAATATAAAATAAAAATAATCAACTTCTATCTTAATCTTTTTCTTAATGATTATCCAAGCATTTGTCTGTAATATTCAATACCGTTAAATGCAGTAGGCATATTTTGATTAGCTACGACTTCTTTCGGTAATCCTGCGTGATGTAATTTCGGCAGTAAATTTTCTGCCAAAACGTATATAGGCTCGTCTGTTCCGTCGTTTGTATCGTTACATACGAAATATAAATCACCTGTCGGTGCTTCACCTGCTCCGATAATCGTTATTTCGTGTCCGCCTACAACCTGTTCATCTTCATTCAGATTTACATATCCGACAATAACATTATTATCTCCTTCAAGGGCTGTTAAAATTTGTGTCGCCATTGTTTGATAATCACAAGAACGTGCTGAAATTCTTCCCGTTTCATCTATCGCTTGATAAATTACTGATTCTTTCGCTTTTCCTTCAAAAACTTCTTCGGTAAATGTTTTTTCTAAGTCTGTCAAACCTCTGTTTGAATTGTTTAAAACACCTGTTCTTGTATCATTTAAGGCATTATATGTTTGTTGCGAACCGACATTCATAAGTGCAGATTGCATCAATACGTCTATACAAGAACGTTCTCCTTCGTCACGGTATGAAGTTTGCACACGTGCTCTGATAATTGCATTTCTGTCGGGAGCAATCGTTACTCTCAAGTTTCCGTCGCCGTCTAAAGCATAAGGAAGTTTGAATTTATTGAGCAACCACTTCGCATCGTCCGGTTTTTCCGCAATATCCGACAAATGCATATTTTTTGTTACGCTGTAATCTTCCGATGACAAACCTTCTGCCATTCTTACAAATTCTGCGGGGTTTTTGCTTGCCATATTATATTCAATACTCGCTGCTACGCAACAGTTTGAATATTCTCCGATATTCATTTCTTCTTTTGAACGAACACCTAATTCAGGATGTCTGAAAACTGCTCTGCCGACCGCATCAGGAACATCTCCGAATGTCTGTGTGATTGACTCCGGATTTGATATCGTTTGAATTGCTTCCGTCAATAATGTTGAAGTGTTTAACCCTCTAATTCTCGGTTCTGTTGCCATTTTATGCAAATTATCCAACACGGTAGAACCGTCATTTGATTTATTATTGAGCAATACTCCCGTTTTTAAAAGCTCAGAAAGTGCAACCTTTGCTTCGGGTTTTACCATCGACGAAACAACATTATATTTCTGCTGAAGCTCAGCTGTTGATAAATTATTTTTAATCCCTGCCGTACCGTACGCTCTTGATGCTTCTGCGGAATATGCCTTCTTTTGTTCTGTTTTGGCTGTTGAGGCTTCTTTTTTTGCTGTCGCTTTATTAGTCGATACAGTGCTTGAGGATGTCGTTCTTCCTGCAAAATTTACATATCCGGATAAATTATTAACCACGTCGATTTCTCACTTTCACATGTTTTAAAGCATTTCCGCCTTTTTTTTTGCTACCTTTTTTAAAAAATAACCTCTTTTTTAGTAAAATTTTAAGAAATTGTTACAAATGTTCATAAAAATTTTTCTGTATTTAATCCGAACTCTTTCATAATAACATTTTCCACAAAATTCGCAATCTTTTTTTCAAAAATTTTTCCGTATTCAGAGTTATAAAAATCGGGAGAAAAAACACAGCTATCTTCTGTCGGCAGGTGCATTTTTGTTAAATATATTTCAAACGGTATTTTATGGGGTTGGACAATGTCTTTCAAGTCAATTACTATGTATGCAAATTTTCTTGTTCCGCACAATTTTTTAAGCTCAAAATATGTATTTTTGCAATCTTCTCCGACTTCTTCATCTTTTAAAATTTGTAAAAAAAGAATTGGTTTGGATTTTTTTATTTCTTTTCTGAAATTCAAAATTCTTTTTTCATAAATTTCAATCAGTTTTGATTTATTGTCTTTTGAAATGTATGCTTCGTGACTGAAATTGATTTTTTCTCCGCTGTCAAATGATTTACAAAAATCCGAATAATGTAAATCTTTAAAAAAATCGGAAAAATCGTTTTTTAAAAATTCCGTAACATATTTTGCACTGTGATAATACGCAAAATCAAAAGGCATTGTTAAACGACCACAATTTTTTTGTTTTATCAGTTTCATTCTCGTCAAAACAGTTCTCGGATAACAATTAGGTCCGAGAGAAACTATTGAATACGGCTCTTTTTTTAAAGTGTTTTTTATTTGATTTAAGATTTTTTCTATCGGTAAAACTGTCATTAAACTACATTCAGACCTTGCTTTAAGCCCTTTGCTCTGTCATAAAGTTCGATTTTCATATCGAGGTCTTTTGCTCTTGAAATAACGTAATTTACAAGGTCAAGATAAAAATCGGGGATATTGTTTCTGTTCATCTTGTACCAGACATCTTCTATATCAAGTGCAAGCCAACGACTGCCAAAGCTTCTCGTTTGTTGAATCCAATTTTCTATTTCTTGAATATTGTCATTAATATGCGGAATTATGATGTATTTTGATGTCATAAGACCGTAGCCTTCAGCATTTGCCTGTGCGTATTTTTTCATATTTTCGACAACTTTATCGTAGCAATCGACTCTTTTAATTCTTTTATATGTTTCGGGAGATGATGAATCGATTGATATAACAACATTCAACGCTCCTTCTCTGATTGCGTTTTCTATTGCGGGTGAGAATTTAATTCCTGATGAGTGAATTCTCATATTGGTTATTCCGCTTTTTGTAAAAAGATTAATCAAATCATCTAACTCGGGATAAATAGTCGGTTCTCCGCCTCCAAAGGCGATTTCACCGCCGTTTCTTAATAGTCCTCTGTCAATTAAATCCTTTATTGCAGGAACTACGTTATAAGGAATTAAATGCTCATAATGAGCTTTGTTATTTTCTGCATAACAATAAATACACTTACTGTTGCACTTTACCCAATAATTGAATTGAAGTCTGTCGATGTAATCTTCGTCATCCCAATCATCTTCGTAAAGAAAAACACAACCTTTACATTGAGGCATGATATTGCCTTTTTTGTGTTCTTCTCTCATTTTGCGTTTCATTTCGAACACTTTATCCCAATCAACAAGCTCTCCGTTGTAATTGCTTTCAATGTCAATATGTCCGCCGCCGGAATGGCATGTAAAGCAACAAGTAGTCAGTCTTCTGTGTTCAAAATCAACACCGTGTTCAATATATCCGCAACTTTTGTATATCAAAATTTAATTCCTTAATAATCCAAATCTTCTATTTATAAGGTATCATTGTTGCTTTTACTCGTCAAGTTTTTGGATTTTTTCTTTAAAAAAAACTTTATAAGTTATAAAACTACATCATCTGTTGAATATTATTGTTATTAGAAATATAATTATCTTATCGGTGTATTTTAATATGGAAAAAATTCATGCAATATCTTAGTTGTAAACATTTGGAACACGGAATAGCTTTTTTCTCAAGAAATATTGAATGTTGTTGTATTTCAAGCCATGAAGGCGGGGGGCAAATTGAATGTGTTCCCGATTATTTTGGTGAACCTATAGATTGGGATAAGTTTTTTGCAAAAAGAAGAGAACTTCGTAATCTTCACAGAAACGGCGAAATATACAAAAAATGTAAAGGTTGTTATTATCTTGAAGAAAGAGATTGGGACGATGAAGATTATTTTTGTGAAATGTTAATCGGTCATTGGTCACATTGCAATTGTAACTGTATATATTGCTACACGGATGAGGACAAATATTATTACAATACTCGTGAATTTTATAAGGTTTACCCTGTAATAAAAGAAATGCTTGATAAAAATTTAATAAGAAACGGCGGGGAAATTACTTTTGGCGGCGGAGAACCGACTATTCTTGAAGAATTTGAAGATTTGCTTGAAGCCTTCTTATCTCATGGCATCAACAACATCCGTATTCATTCCTCGGGTATAAAATTTTCTCCTGCTATTTTTAAAGGTCTTGCGGAAGGAAAAGTTACAACAATTATTTCTATTGATTCTTCAAACCCCGAGTCATACAAGAAAATTAAGAATATCAATGCTTTTGCAAAGGTTCGTGAAAATATTTCAAAATACGCAAAATCAGGCGGAAGATTGTATGTTAAATACGTTCTTATGCCCGGATTTAACGATACTCTTGAAGAAATTAAAGAGTGGCTTAGTCAGTGTCAGGAAGCCGGTGTGAAAAAAGTTGCTTTCGATATTGAAGATCATTGGTTCAAGGCTAACAGACATCATATCCCTCAACATGTTTATGATTTGTTTGATTATGTTGTCCAAAACCATTATCGTTACGGTTTGAACGAATACCAACTTTACGAAAGAGCAATGAATCTTCGTGAGGACAGAAAAAAAGACCTTGAACAAAATAGTGCGGAATAAGCGATATTTATTATGGAAAATAATGAAGTAAACGTTCATCATAAATTTCAAAGTTGCGATTGGCTTGAACATGGTATAATCTTCGACCATTGCAATATTCTTCGTGTTTGTTGCTCTCAGTGCAACGAAGGCGGCGGTCGTCCCATTCTTGCAAAAAATTACCACGGAGAAATTATTAATTGGGATGAAATTTTTGCACAAAAAAACGAAATGCGTGGTGTTCAAAGAGCAGGCGGTGTCTACTCAAAGTGCAAAGGATGTATTCTCCTTCGTGAAGATGAATGGGATGATAAAAATTATATTAACAGACTTCTTTTAACACATTGGATTGATTGTAACTGTCGTTGCATATATTGTCCTGCCGTGCGTGATGAGGAATTAAAAAGGCTTAATAAGCATTATGACATTTTGCCTGTTTTGCAGGATATGTGTAACCGAAAAATTTTGGATAAACATGCCTTTATTTCTATTGCAGGCGGGGAATCTACGATATATCCCGAGTTTGAAGATATGTTGCATCTTCTTTTGGATTACGGTTGTGACAATATTTTGATAAATTCTTCGGGAATTAAATATTCAAAAGCGATAGAAAAAGGTTTATCCGAGCATAAGTTGCAACTCGTAATTTCAATAGATTCCGGTACCCGAGAAACGTATGAGAAAATTAAGCTTGTAAAAACTTATGATAAAGTAACCGATAATTTAAGAAATTATGCACTCGCTCAAGGTGACAATAAAGACTTCTTATGTTCTAAATTCATCATTGTTCCCGAGTACAACGATTCGGAAAATGAAATTGCTCTATGGCTGAAAAATTCTCGTGAGCTCGGTATAAAACACGTTGCGATTGATGTTGATTGGCGATGGGTACAAAAAAATTTCAATAACTTGCAAAATGAAAGAAGAATTTATGAGCTTATCGTATTCTCAAAACAAATTGCGGACGAAGAAAATTTGATTTTGAGATATGACGAACGAGCTTCAATCATGCGAAAAATTCACCACGTTAAAACAGCCGTTTTTGGTGGTACGATTAGAAAGATAAAGGGGTAATTATGTTTAAGTATAATGAAAAATATGACTGCTCTAACCTTCCGAAACCGGCATTTTACAGTTGTCGCTGGATTCAGCACGGATTGGTGTTCTTTAGATACAAAATGACAATGTGTTGTTATTGCGGGCATGTCGGCGGCGGTCATACCCTTGTGAAGGATGATTACAACGGTCAGCCTATCAATTGGGAACATTTATTTAAACAAAAAAAGACCTTCAATCGATTGTATAAAAAAGGTTTAATCAATGATAATTGCGTTGATTGCCCGTTTTTGGAAAAAAGAATGGCTGAAGATTGGGAGAATGAAGAAAATTATATTTCTAATCTTTATATAAGTCATTGGGTTGACTGTAATTGTAAGTGTATGTACTGTTTTGAGGCACAACATCCTGAAGAATTTCAGTTTAAACATAAACCGTATTCCGTTTTGCCCATTCTAAAGGAAATGTTGCAAAAAAATATTTTGAGACGTGGCGGAAGTATTCACTTCGGAGGCGGAGAACCGACATTATTGCCTGAATTTGAAGATATTATCAGACTTTTATTAGATTATAAATTTTATGATTTGAGAGTTCATACATCGGGAATAAAATATAGCCCTGTATTGGAAAGAGGTATCCGTGAAGGTCGATTGAGAGTAGTTGTTTCGGTTGATGCCGGAAGTGCGGATACTTACAAAACGATTAAACAAGTTCCTCAATATGATACCGTTCGTGAAAATGCAAGGCGTTATGCGGCGGCTCAAGTTAACAGATTACACGCTTTGACTCCAGATATGTATATGGACGGAAACCTTTTGGTCGGTACAAAATATATTGTAATTCCGGGGGTAAACGACACTCTTGAGGAAGTCGAAAGTTGGATAAAAGCAGATGTTGACTCAAATATTCATACAACTATAATAGACCTTGAAGAAAATTGGTTCAAAGCTCACGAACAAGACTTACCTCAAAGTATTTTTGATTTTATTCACGAAATCAAGAAATTATCTGATAAGTACGGTACACACTTTGAAATGTACGAAAGAGTCGAAAATATGCTTAAAGAAAATCCGGAGCGGGTACCTTGGTTTGTTCGGGACAAAGCTTAGTCGTTTTATCCCGTTTGGGTGCACCGATTTGGTAGTTAGCTGCATATTCACTGTCTTTTTCAATTTGTTCTTTTAATTCCGAGAGTGACTTAAATGGGCGTTCGTCACGAATTTTTGAAACAGGAGTTACTTTGACCGTGTTTCCGTACAAATTACCGGAAAAATCAAGCA
>CAZOGS010000009.1:0-1310 GCA_964579375.1 uncultured Muribaculaceae bacterium | reverse complement strand
GGCGGGACTTGAAAATATTTAAAATTGAAATCTTCCGCATATTTTTTTAACAAAACGGGGGAACCTTCTCCTCCTGTTCCGAAAGTATGATTAAATCCTGTCGTTATCGCAATTGGTTGGAAATAAGGCAAAATTATTTGTTCAATATAATTTACGGCAGTCATTTTTGCAAAATCTTCGTTGAAATCAAGCAAAAAAACATAATCTACACCGAGCCTGTTTAACATATTCAATTTTTCGTTAAATTCAAGGATGTTTTCATTTTTTTTATTTGTAAATGTTTCTCTCGGATGTTTTCTAAAGAGGATAACACCGGATTGTGTGTTCATACTTTTTGCATATTTAACGGCGTTTTTAATGACCACGGCATGACCTGTATGTATGCCGTCAAAAAATCCCAAAGCAAGGGATAAACCGTGAATATGTGACAATCCGCCTATAATTTTCATAGTTTGATTATATATGCATTTTAAGAAAATGTCGATTAATTTATTCAATCGGTGTATTTTTGTATAAAAATTATTATGTTAAAATATTTCTTGTGACAGTTAAATTGTTACAAATCGGTACGAGTAAATAAAGTTAGGCAATATGAACCTTTTAAAAAGAGATAAAAAAGTATTAAAACGTAAATTTAATCAATTAAGAGCAAAAAAATTGCAGACAATGCAGCTCTCTTGTCATTTGGAATTAAATCCTTCTCACGAAGCTGAGCACCTTCATTGGGGAGCTTATGTTGACAAAAAGAAGAATGTAATCTTCAGATTAGCTACATTTTCTGATGTTACGTCCGTTACGGTTGAAATTAAATCTTCAAGAAAAAGAGCGATTAAATATTTACCTCTTGAAAACAGATGTAACGGAGTTTTTGAGCTGACCGTTAACAGCAAAATTGCTAAACCGGGTGACAGGTACAGATTTGTTATTGAACGTCCCGATTTGCCGACGAAAAGAGTCCGTGACCCGTATTCGGCATTGCAAGAGAAATTTAGCGTATGGTCAATAATTTATGATCATCACAAATACAGATGGCATGATTCAAGATGGCAAGAGGGTAAAAATCCTGCGAAAGTCAGCAGATTGGCAGGACCTCTTCGAAAAATGTCTTCTGTCGGCAGTTTAAGAATTTATGAGGTAAATATTCCTTCTTTGACGGAAAAAGGTACCTATTTAGCAGCAAAGTCAAAGTTTAAACAAGCTGCTTCGCTTGGTTTTAACGCTGTACAAATCATGCCCGTAGAAAATTGTTTTTCTTATAATTGGGGCTATGACGGTGTTGATAAATTTGCACCGAATAATACATACGGAAC
>CAZOGS010000008.1:22514-24502 GCA_964579375.1 uncultured Muribaculaceae bacterium | reverse complement strand
AGTGTTGATAAATCCTCTGCGTTTATAACAGTAAAGCCCATTTCTTTTAATTTGCTTATCTCTTCTTGAGGCATTATTTCATTATTTGTATTCATGCAGTCCCCGCTCGGATATAACAAAATAACGAATTTTGTATTGTTATAGCTATTCTTTGCTTCTTGCAATAATTTTGCCATTACTGCATTAAAGAGGTGATAATCACCATATTCTTTGAAACTTGAAACTTCTTCTGCTTTTTCTTGTACTTTTTTTATAAAGAAAGATGAGTAATAAAAAGGATATTTGGGTTGTTTTATTTTAATTAATTCCCCGTTTCTGATTTTATATCTTTGGTTAACTTCCGTTTCCAAATAATCAAGTTCATAGGCATATAATCTTGCTAAATGATAATCTAAATATACATATATAACATATTCCGCATCGGGAACATCTTTTTGCATTTCTCCCGTTTCGAATTGGTGCAGTGCAAGCTGAATTCCTCCTCCCGGAATACCTCTTTTATAAACGCTGCGGTGTGTCGTTTCAAATAACTTGTAGGCTAATGTTTGTTCTTCTTTTAATCCCGTACCCTCTACGTAAGAGCAACCGAGTATTACAATCGGTCTTTTTTTTGAATTTTTCGAAATATGTTTTGTAAAAAGATGTGAAAAATATTCTGTTGTAAAATTATGTGCTTTTGTATATCTGAATTTTTGAATTAATCCCGCATTGTTCTTTATTTCCAAAATTTCCTTTGTCTTGTTGTAATACATTAAGCAAGCGATGCCTTCAAAGAAGGCTAATATTAACAATAAAAATAATAAGTTATATAAAAATTTTTTCATTTATTCCTCATTATTGTCGACAAAATTTTATTGTCGGCTGACAAATTCAAATAGAGTATTTATCTTGAAAAATTTCATTTCAACGAACTCAAAAACTCCGTAAAAAGCTTGAAAATAATTACATTAAAGTATCACATTTCAGTTGTTTCTTGTCAAGTTTGCCCGCACCGTAAGTAAAATTTAAACTCCACAAATCTTTGGAATATTTTTGTATTATCTTTATAGTTTTATATGTTTTTTTTATTACGGATTTGAAACAAAATTTTTAAATGTAACAAAATGTATAATTTGAAAAATTCATACGTAAAACAATAAATATAAGACTTACAGACGAAGTAACATAATAGAGGGTAAAATATGTATCTTGATGTGAGGATTGAAAGTTTTTTATAATGGTTGTGTTTAGATATTTACGGATATTTAAAACGTATTAATAACAGAAAGCTGTTTTAAATGACAAAAAAAAGTCGCAAACCTTTTTGTATGGCTCCGTTTTCGGAAGTTGAAATAGACGAGTTTGGTCTTATTAGTTGTTGTTGTGCACAATATACCGATTATTATACGTTTGGGAATTTGTTTAAACAATCTTTTGACGAAATTTGGAACGGTCAAAGAGCTCGTGAGTTTAGAAAAGATATTATTGCAGGTAAATATACACATTGCAATACTGATATTTGCAGTTTTGGAATTATAAAGGCAAGAAGATCCGTACCTTCATTGAAAGCTCGATATCCAAGGTATGTAACCATTGCGTATGACGAAACTTGCAATCTTATGTGTACTACCTGTCGTGACCGTATTATCAGAGAACATAAATTTTCCAATGAACAAATTATGGAAAATATTGAAAAGTATTATGTACCGCTTTGTAAAAACGCCGAGGAAGTTACGCTAAACTCCATCGGAGAGTGCTTAATCAGCAAACACTCCCGTATGTTGATTAAGAGATTAGCGGAAGAATATCCTAAACTTTTGTTTAATATTATGACAAACGGAACAGTCTGTAACGAAATCGTTTTAAAACATTTGGGACTTACCGGAAGATTGTCTAAAATACAAGTTTCAATACACGCAACTACAAAAGAAACTTACGACAAAATTACAAGAACCGGTAACTTTGACAGTGTTATGAAAAATTTAAAATGGTTGAGTGAACAAAAGAAA
>CAZOGS010000008.1:3325-22414 GCA_964579375.1 uncultured Muribaculaceae bacterium | reverse complement strand
GCTTGATTTTAATTTTTGTATGGAGCATAATTTTAACAATTGGATAATATTAATTTATATTGTATGAAGGAGACTGATATGGTCACGAAAACTATTGACATCTCGGCTATTGACAAGGTTCTTGAAACTTATGAATTTAAAAAATCAAACCTTATCGCAATATTGCAGAGAATTCAAGAAATTTACCGTTATCTTCCGCTTGACGCACTGACATACGTCGGCACAAAGATTGACGGATTATCCCCTGCAACGGTATACGGTGTTGCAACTTTTTATGCTCAATTCAGCCTTAATCCGAAAGGCAAATACGAAATCAAATTATGTGACGGAACGGCTTGTCACGTCAGAGGTTCGATGCCCGTTCTTGAAGCGGTAAGAGGAAAACTCGGACTTACCCCCGAAAAAACAACATCCGATGACGGTTTATTTTCGCTCGAAACAGTTAGTTGTTTGGGAGCATGCGGTTTAGCACCCGTTATCGTAATTAACGACAAAGTATACCCCAAAATGACTGCTGATGCGGTTAGAGTCGCTCTCGACGAAATTATTAAGCAGGAGAAGTAAGATGACCAGAACTTTGGATATTAATATTAAAGAAGAACAGGAAAAAGGTAAAGAAGCCATCAAAACGCAAGGCTTGAGAGTCCTTGTTTGTTCGGGTACGGGCTGTATCGCCAATGGCTCTATGGCTGTTATTGAAAAATTTAAAGAATTAGGTGCAAATGTTTCAACATTAACAAAACATGACAAAATGACTGTTGTTCCGACCGGTTGCCACGGTTTTTGCGAACAAGGCGTTTTGGTTGTTATTCCTGATTTGCACACAACTTATGTAAAAGTACATGTTGAAGATGTTGAAGAAATTTTCAACGAACATTTAGTTGGTGGCAGACCGGTTGAAAGATTGTTATACACCGATCCCGCAACAGGTGCAAAAATTGCAAAAACTGAAGAAATTAATTTTTATGCAAAACAAACAAGAACGGCACTTGCAAATTGCGGTGAAATTAATGCCGAAAGTTTGGAAGAAGCAATTTCTGTCGGTGCGTACAGTGCTTTGGCACAAATTTTGGAACAAAATGATCCCGATGCAGTTATTACCGAAATTGAAAATTCCGGTTTGAGAGGCAGAGGCGGCGGAGGATTTCCGACCGGTAAAAAATGGCGTTCCGTATCAAAACACAAAGGCGGAAAGTCTTTTGTTATCTGTAATGGTGACGAAGGTGACCCCGGTGCTTTTATGGATCGTTCGGTTATGGAAGGTGACCCTCATAAGTTATTGGAAGGTATGGCTATTGCAGCTTTTGCAATCGGTTCGGACGAAGGTTATATTTACGTAAGAGCCGAATATCCTTTGGCAATTAAGCGATTAAGAATTGCCATCAAAGATGCCGAAGCTCGACATTTCTTGGGTGATAATATTTTCGGAACGGATTTTTCTTTCCATATTCACATTAAAGAAGGTGCAGGAGCTTTTGTTTGCGGTGAATCTTCCGCTTTAATCGCATCTATTGAAGGTGAAAGAGGTATGCCTCGTCCGAAAAACATTCACATGGCTGAAAAAGGCTTGTTTATGCGTCCGACACTTTTGAACAACGTTGAAACTTTTGCAAACGTTCCGTTGATTATTTCAAGAGGTGCGGATTGGTTCAGCAAAATGGGAACAGAATCTTCCAAAGGTACTAAAACGTTCGCCTTAACGGGTGAAGTTAACAATACCGGTTTGGTTGAAGTTCCGATGGATATGACTCTTCGCCAAATCATCTTTGATATCGGTGGCGGAATCAGAAACGGTAAAAAATTTAAAGCTGTTCAAATCGGCGGTCCTTCAGGCGGTTGTTTAACAGAAGAACATCTTGATTTGCCCATGGACTATGACAGTCTTTCAAAAGCGGGAGCTATGGTAGGTTCAGGCGGTCTTGTAGTTATGAATGAAGATACCTGTATCGTTGAAGTTGCAAGATTTTTCATGAATTTCACGCAACACGAATCTTGCGGAAAATGTATTCCTTGCCGTGAAGGTACAAAAAATATGTTGGCAATTTTGCAAAAAATTGTTGACGGCAAGGGCACAATGGAAGATTTGGACACATTAGAAAAACTTGCTCATACAATCAAAAGCGGTTCTTTATGCGGTCTTGGTAAATCGGCTCCAAACCCCGTTTTATCAACATTGAAACAATTCAGAGATGAATACATCGCACACATTGTCGACAAAAAATGCCCCGCAGGCGTTTGTTCTTCAATGAAAAAATTTGAAATTGACCCCGAAAAATGTAAAGGTTGTTCAAAATGTGCAAGAAATTGCCCTGTCGGAGCAATTGAGGGTGAGATTAAATCTCCGTTTAAAATTAATCAAGATAAATGTATTAAATGCGGTGCTTGTATAAACAATTGCCCGTTTAAAGCAATTAGCAAGGCATAAGGGATTATAACTATGGGTAAAATGATTATAAATGGCAAAGAATGTGAATTTTCCAATGAAAGAAACGTTCTTGAAGTAATTAGAAAAAATGGCTTTAATGTTCCGACATTTTGTTACAGACCCGATTTGACGAAAGACTTCGGTGCTTGCAGAATGTGCGTTGTTGAAGTCGAAGGAAGAGGTATTCAAACATCTTGTACAATGCCTCCCCGTGACGGTTTGGTCATAAAAACAAACACTCAAAAAACAAGAGAAATAAGAAAATCTATTTTGGAATTACTCTTGGCAAATCACGACCGTGAATGTACAACTTGTGCAAAATCCGGTTCGTGCGAATTGCAAAAATATTCAGAAGAATACGGCATCAAAGATGAAGATATTAAAAAATATGTTCAGAAAAAAGACTTTTTGCCTATTGATGACAGTTCATACGCAATTGTCAGAGATAACAATAAATGTATCTTGTGCGGTGCGTGTGTTCGGGCTTGCGAAGAACATCAAGGTTTAAGCGTATTGGGTTTTGCAAACAGAGGAAGCTCAACGTTGGTTCAGCCGATGGCGGGAAAATCTTTGGCAGAAAGTGAATGCGTAAGCTGCGGTCAATGTGTTGCCGTCTGCCCGACAGGTGCTTTGACAATTAAATCACACGTTGAACAAGTTTGGGAAGAAATTATCAATCCCGACAAAAAAGTTGTTGTTCAATTTGCACCCGCAGTTCGTGTTGCTATCGGTGAATTGTTCGGTTTGGAAGCAGGTGCTAACTTAACGGAAAAATTAAATGCCGCTTTAAGAGCAATCGGTTTCGATTTGGTATTTGATACAAACTTTGCCGCAGACTTAACAATTATGGAAGAAAGTTATGAATTTATAACAAGACTCCAAAATGGCGGTAAGTTGCCGTTATTTACCTCTTGTTGCCCCGGTTGGGTTAAATTCTTGGAGCTTCAACATCCCGATATGTTAGACCACCTCTCAAGTTGCAAATCTCCGCAAGGAATGATGGGTGCTATCATAAGAGAATACGTTCCTAAATATTATCCCGAAATAAAACCCGAAAACCTCGTAAGCGTTTCGATTATGCCTTGTACGGGTAAAAAAGCGGAAATTAAACGTGATGAATTTAAACGAGCAGACGGTTCTTATGAAATTGATTACGTTCTTACAACGCAAGAAATTGCGAAGATGATAAAATCAGCCGGTATTGATTTGAAGCAAATTCAAGGTGAAAAAGCTGATTCTCCGTTCGGACAATATACAGGTGCCGCAACAATCTTCGGCGTTTCGGGCGGTGTTGCCGAAGCAGCTGCAAGAACAGCTTATGAAATTGTTACGGGGGAAGAATTAAAAGACGTTGTTATCACTGAAATGCGTGGTACAAACAGAGTTAAAACGGTTGAGCTTAATTTGAAAGATACACCCGTTAAAGTTAAAATCGTGAACACTCTCAAAGAAGCTGAAAATTGCATCCGTGAAATTAAAGACGGAACGGCAGATTATCAACTTCTCGAGGTCATGGCTTGCCCCGGCGGTTGCATAAACGGCGGCGGTCAACCAATAAGCTGTAATGATTCTTCAATTAAGGAAAAACGTGCCGAAGGTCTTTATGCCGATGACAAAAATCTTCCCGTAAGACGTTCTCACAAAAATCCGGATATCATTAAACTTTATGAAACAGAACTTGAAAAAGCAGGTTCGCACAAAGCTCACGAGCTTTTGCACACAACTTATGCCGACAAGTTTACGGGTTCGTACAAAGACGTCAAATAATTTTGATGTGAAAAGATAACAAAAAGCAGACTCTTTAAGGTCTGCTTTTTTGTGCTTTGTGCTTTGTGCAAATATTTATCTTATCCTTTTCTTCAATCGTCGTTCTTCAAATTCCATCTTTTTTATATTTCTGTCGGAGAAAAATGATTGGAAGTTTGAAATAGTTTCATCTTTCACGGAAGAAGGATTTTTTTCAATAAATTTGTCAAGAATTTCCCGACCTTCTTTTAATCTTCGTTGTTCGGCATAAATGGTCAACAGGCCTGAAAGTGCGGATTTATCCGAAGAATTTAAACTCAAAATATTCTTATATGCAATAATTTGTTGGTCTTTGTCATTTAATCCTCGATAGGCTTTAAGCAATCGATAATAGATATCCGTACTCTTTTGAAGGGTTAAGGCTTTATTGTATAATTCCGCAGCTTTACTATATTCGCCCGCCGCTATATATTCATCGCCCAACTCAACGTAACTGTGAACATCATTCGGTATCCTTTGGGCAATATCCTTCAATTCCTCTTCTTTTGCCTTTTTGATATCTTCCGAATTAGGCTGTTTTGTGTAAGATTGATACAGCATTCTTGCCGTTTTTTTATCCCGTTCCGTTAAACTTGTTACGGGGACACTTGCACCTTGTGCCATTACATCGCCTTGATACGGACTGTGTCCCGAAATACCTATCGAGTGTCCGATTTCGTGAAGCATTGCGTGGTAAATCCAATCTTTTGAAAGCGGTTCGCCATAGGCTGAATATGTCCTTATCGAAATGTTCGCTCCCGTAATGGTCGTTCCGTCATATTTGTTGGCACAATTTCCGCCTTCTTGGATGCCTGTTGTACTGTCGGCTTTTAAAAACGTTACAATGTCGTCGGCATCCTCTTTGTTTCCGGAAAAAGTGAACATAACATAAGAACCCATTGCGGATTGCCATTCTTTATATGCTTTTTGCATAAGCGGTTTATAAGTGGCGTTATTCTCAATATAAATCCTCGTCATTCCTCTTTGACGGGTGTATTTTTGCCCTCCTCGGTATGCATTTTTAACATATTCCGTGGCTGTAATATTTGATTGGTTTGTATTTGCGGTAACTTTTGTTTGTTTTGATACGGTTTTTTCGGAATTTGTATTGAAATATTTGTCAAGTTGATAAATTCCTTGTCTTGCTAAAGCTGCCGCTTGCGATTGCGGTGCAATTTTGATGATTTGTTGATACTCGTTTCTTGCCGCTGCGTAATTTTTGTCACCCTTTATAAGTGCCTGCGAAAGCATATATCTTGAGTTTACGTCATAATAACTCGATTTTATCGCACTTCGAAAATAACTTTTCGCAAGATTGTAATTTCCGGCATTATATGCCGCCATTCCTGCATCAAAAGCCACTCCGGCATATACCGGAATTGCTGACATTAAAATCGTCAACGCAACTATAAAATTTTTCTTAATTTCTTTTCTCATGCTTAAAGTTTATCATTTTTTATTTGTATTATCAACTTTAATAAAAAAATAGAGAGCCTGTTTTATAACAGACTCTCTGTTCAAAAATGTTCTAAATAAGCTATACTGCTGCTTTTTCCATCATTTTTAAGTATTTTTTGTGAGCTTTTTCATCTTTTTGAAAAATAAATACATATTCGTGTTGGAAAATATAAAATCCGCCTGCCAAAGCTCTGTATCTCCAAAGATTTGCGGTTTTGCCTTTTGCTCTTTCGTTGCCCTGAATGTCTTTTACGATAACGGCTTTGGGAATAAATCCCGCTTTTTCCATTCTTTGTTCGCAGAAAAATGAGAGAAATTCACATCTTCCGTTTTTATATTCATCTCCGATGATAAGTGCGGCAAAACGTCCGTCTTCAAGCATATCATAGGCATTTTGTGCAACTTTTTCAAACATATCGTAAAATTCTTCGGGAGAAGAACAATTCGACAAATCTTCCTTTCTGTCGGAAAACTTGATAATGTCATCATACGGCGGGTGAAGCACCACAAATTGTGCTTTCTCTTCGCCCATAATTTCAAGACGTGCTTGAATTTTATCCTTGATTTCGTTCGATGCCGAATCACCGGAAATAATATTTACATCGGTAACCAATTCTTTCGGTGTGAATTTTTCGGCAACGTGTTGTGCAAGTTCGGGCTTTAATTCAACCCCGATGCATCTTCTTCCCATCTTTAACGCTTCAATTGCCGATGTTCCGGAACCGAAAAACAAGTCTAATACAACATCTTTCTTCTTAGTAAATCTTTCGAAAAATTGTTCCGCAAGTTGAGGAATGTAATTTCCGTGATATTCGTTTGAGTGTCTGTCGGATTTATCTCTCGACGGGAACAACCATAACGTATCCGTTTTTACATTAGAATAATTTTTCCAATTGTTCAAATCAATGTCATTGTACGGTTTACATTTTTTTATGGGGTTCTCCGCAACCCGTAAATCCGCCTCCTGCTGCGGTATTTCAACTACTTTTAAATTTGAACGTCTTGCCATTCCAATTCCCCCTATGCTGAATTTCATAGTAGAAGTATATTGGAATTCGGATTTTAATGTATCCTATAAATTATGGATTTATTTGTTGATTATGAATTTGTTGTTTAACAAATTGTTGATTATTTCTTTTTGCATTTCAAGTTAATCAGCACGTCAACAAGCATCGGATCCCATTTTATGCTTGATTCTTCACGCATAATTTCGAGAGCCTTTTCAACGTTCATCGCTTTACGATAACTTCTGTCTGTCGTCAAAGCACAATAAGCATCGGCAATTGCGATAATTCTTGAGCCCAAAGGAATACTTTGTCCGCTTAAGCCTTCACGTCCCGTGCCGTTCCAACGCTCTTTGTGATAGTGAATGTACGGAATTACCTCAGCCATAAAGTTAATACTCATAAGCAAATTTACGCCGATATTCGGGTGGTTGTACAATTTTGCCCATTCTTCTTTTGTAAGTTCACCTTTTTTGTCAAAAATTTCAATCGGCAGCGTGATTTTTCCGATGTTTCTCAAAAGTGCTGCATAATATACCAAATCTTTTGTCTTTTCGTTTAATCCGAGTTCTGTACAAATATCCACGGACAATTCCGCAACAGCCCTTGAATAATCTTGTTTAAAGTGACTTCTGGAATCAACCGCTCTTGCAAGGTTTTCAACAAAAGCTTGTTGTTCATCACCTAAATCACCGATTAGTGCGGTAATTTCAGCTCTTAAGTGCTGTAAATCCGCAACGTCAGCTTCGTTATCATTTATCAAGGCTTCCGCATCTTCCGCTTCTTTTTGGAAAGCCATTGATGTCGCAAATAAATCTGCCGTGATTTCACACATATTGACAAAATTAGGGTCTAATTCTTTTTCTTCATAATTTTGAATTACTATAACCCCGACACAATCCAATGAGCTCTTCATCGGAACCGAAAGACAATAAACGGATTTGTCTTCGTCAATCTCTTTAATCGGTTGCAGTGTCTGTATTTGTTCCTTTTGAAGTTCTATTGTCTTTCTGCTTTTGTATGCCTGCATCGCAATAGAATCATCGCTGAATTTATATCCGATATTTTTTGAATATAAATCACCCTGTATTTTTACGGATGTACCGACAAGAAGTAAGTCGTGCATTTCTCCCGTCAATCCGCCTGCATTATCTTTTGTCAAATATATATGACAAGCATCAACTCCTGCCATTTCTTTTATCGTTTTGG
Source organism: uncultured Muribaculaceae bacterium (assembly GCA_964579375.1). Classification (GTDB taxonomy): domain Bacteria; phylum Cyanobacteriota; class Vampirovibrionia; order Gastranaerophilales; family Gastranaerophilaceae; genus RUG841. The sequence continues at coordinate 14,533 of CAZOGS010000008.1, read as the reverse complement.
CTATCGAGCTGTAAATAATATAATCTTCCTTACTGTTAAAACCTAAAATAGTTAAGGTCTTATCTTTTGAATATATTGATATCAATTCGCTTAATTGATTTTTTAATCCCGCTACTTTATCCGTTTCTTTTTCGCTGATTTTTTTTGCTAAATCATCCGAAATTAAATGTTCCGATAAAAAATCACCAAGGTTTAACGCAAAAATCTCTTCAAGAGGATCTGAATCAATTAAATCTGCACTTTGTGAAAATAACGATACGCTTTCTTCTTTTTTGTCTTCCATGTGTTCTGTGTCTTCTTTCTGTGCCTGATGGCGAACTAATCTCTCTACTTCTATTTTCGACATGCTTTTCTAAAACTTTACCTATTTTACAAAACTTCATATAATCGATTGATTTTGTAAAATCATGATAACTCTCTCGTATCAAAAAGTTACGGGATTTATTTTTCTTTTTATAATGTAACAGAATGTAACAAACAAATCAAGTCATTAAAGTTTTTTATAAAATCTGCCGATAAATATAGAGTAAGGTAAGTGAAACAAGTAAGTGAAATGATTAATTTTTCAGGAATAGCAAACAAATCAAATCTTTTTGCATTATCAACAAATACAAAATCACAAGATAAAAAAACAGCTTCAACCGAAATTAAATCACAATTGGTTTCCGCTTCAAATTACGAGCTTTCAAACAATGTTGCAGCAATGAAAACTCAAGTTGAACAAGATAATATTAAGTTCAACAAAAATTTTCTCAGCAACATCAATTATCTTAACGCACAAGCTGCAGTCGGTATGCATAAAACTACCGACAACAAGGTTTTTGTTTCGGCGGAAGCGTTCAAAAAAGAACCGAGTGAATTTTTAAAAGCAGCTTCTTTGAGAGAAAAACTTGAATATATCGACAGTATGACCGAAGATGTTACAAATGGTCTTATTGCGATTAATGAGCAATACAATACCAAATTGAATACGTTGTATGCTTAAATAAGATTTTAAATTTCTTACATTTCTTACTTACAATCAAGATGGATTAAACCATCTTTTTTTTTGCTTTAAATACAAAAAAAGACCCGATTGTGAACCGATACTCTAAAGTCCGATTTTTGTGACTTTTTAGGTGTTCGTTCGTTTTAATCAGGTCTTTTGGTTTTATATTATATTTTATTTTATTATTGTGCTGATTTTGCGGCAGCATATTCTATCAAACATTTTGCCAATTGGTCAGGACAACTCGTTCCTTTCCCTCCGCAATCAATTCCTCTTAATTTTTCGGCAACATCTTTGATTTTCATTCCTTTAATAAGACTTTTTATGCCTTGTAAATTGCCGTTACAACCGCCTAAAAACTCCGCATCAAGGATAGTGTCATTGTTTTCTATTTGTAACATCATCAACTTGCAACAAGTACCTGATGTTTGGTATTTAATCGTTTCTACCGCCATTTTATTCTTCCTTCTTTTGTTTTGGAAATGCATCACAACACAATTGACATGCCGTGAATAATTTCGATGCCTTTAAATTTTTTCTGAAACATTTGTACTTTGAATTATTAATAATTTCTTGAAGTGTATTTTCTCGAACAGAACCCATTTTGTACGCCAAACAAGGGTAAACATCTCCTTCAGGGTTTATAAATAAATTGCAAAACGGAATGACACAAGGTTCATAAAGCTCCGTAACAGGGTCTTTTCCGTGCTCGAACAAATATTTTAATTGTTTGTATCCGTCCATATTCGGCTTGAATTTCGGTGCCCATCGTAATTTTGTCGGAGAATGTTTTGCCATTTTTAACAACTCTTTATAAAACGGTTCAAATGCATCTATATCAAAATACAATTCAAGCGGATATTCCGTTTTATAAAATTCTTCCGTAAATTCTTCCCTTAATACGGGATATTGCTTTAAATGATTGTTTCTTAATATTGTTATAGAAAAGAAATCTAATCCTTTTTTTGAACACCATTCATATAATTTTAATAAATCTTCAAAATTATCGGGAAGTAAGAGCGTCTTTACATCCGTCAAAATTCTGTGATGTCCATTCTTCATCGCAGACAAAAGTATATCCGTTTTTTCCATCAATGTGTCAAAGGCACCTTCGCAACATCTGCTTCTGTCATGGTTTTTGCCCCACGCATCAAGAGAAAATGAATATAACAATAATTTATTCTTTACAAAATCTTCCGCTAAGGCTTCCGTCAATAAAAGTCCGTTTGAATAAAGATTTACTCTCCCCGGTGTTCTCTCCGATGCGGCATGATAAACATCAAGAAATCCTTTTTTCGCTAAAGGTTCCCCTCCGATGATGGAAATGTTTGCAAATCTCGGAATTTGTTTGATGACATCTTTCCACTCTTCAGCCGATAATTCGTTTTTTAATTGCCTTTCATCTTTTCCTAAGTAACAATAAGGACATTGTAAATTACATCTGTAAGTAATATCTATAAGATATCTGATAGGCGTATGAACGCTTCCGTCTTTTTCGTTAAATGACCAATTTGAATACATTGTACGAATTGAATCAAAAATATAAGAACAATCTATTAACATCCTTTTTCTCCTGCTTTGAATTATACAATTCTGTTGCCCTATTTGCAAGTTAACAAAAACCTCCTAAAAAACCTCAATGAGTATATACTTGGATATATTTTTTATGTTGAATTTCTCGAATGGCATGGTATCATTGAATTTTGCATGTTAACATTTTGTAACATTTAATATATAAAAAGGCAATTTTTAAAATCCTTCCTTTTTTATATATGTGTAAACCATCTCAAATGGATTTAAAATAATTCATTTGGAAAAGTTATAAGATAGGGAAAGAAAAACACGAAAATTTAACAGGAGAGAAAATCATGATAGGTGCAAAAGATCAAATCGACAAAATGTTAGTACAAAAGTACGCAATGGAAAAAGTAGACAATTCATCACTGACGACATTGGTGGATTCAAACAAGATGTTAGAAACAATTACTGATTATGCGGCAATGCAAAGAAACATGTTAGCCTTGAATGCAAGGTTGCAAAGTGTATGTTCTGCAATCAATACGAAATCAGCCATTTATGCAAACAGAAAAAGGGTTTCACAATCGGCTCAATAGGTCGATTGCCCTTTCGGGACAATTATGAGACAAATTATACTCGCATCGTCTTCACCAAGACGGCGTGAATTATTAGCCAAAATTACAAAAGATTTTACTATCGTAACTCCGACTTTTGACGAGTCAAATTTTTCTCTCTCTACAAACCCTATCTCTATCGAAAATCTATCTCTATCTAAAGCAAAATCTATTTCTGTTAAATTAACAATATCCGCTCTTATTATAAGTGCGGATACTGTTGTGATTTACGGGGATAGAATTATGGGAAAGCCGAAGAGTCGGGAAGAAGCGTACGATATGATAAAGACTCTTAGCGGAAAAACGCATCATGTTATAACGGGGGTTGCGGTTGTCGATTCTAAAACGCAAAATTTTCAGACGAAGCATGATGTAACGTATGTCACGTTTAATGAATTAAGTGACGAAGATATTTTTAATTATATAGATACAAAAAAACCTTATGACAAAGCGGGAGCGTACGGTATACAGGAATTGCCCGATAATTTTGTAAAAAGTATAGACGGAGAATTTGATAACGTTATGGGGTTGCCGACAAAAATCTTAATAAACATTTTGAATGATATGAAATAAACTCTGTTCATGATATAGTCGTCTTGTATTCAGATGAAAAAGACGAGAAAGGATTGGGTATGACAAATACCGTTGAAACAGTAAAATCATTAATCAGAGGTGTTCAGGATTTTCCGAAAAAAGGAATTTTGTTTTATGATATTACGACAGCCTTGAGAGATAAAGACGGATATAAGGCAATTATTGATTTTATGAAAGAAAAATTTGCCGATAAGAATATTGATTATATTGCGGGAATGGAATCGAGAGGTTTTATATTCGGTGCAACATTGGCTTATGAATTGGGATGCGGTTTTGTTCCTTTGAGAAAACCCGGAAAATTGCCGGCGGAAGTAATCAGCGAAAGTTATGACCTTGAATACGGTAAAAACACGTTAGAAATTCACAAAGATGCAATCGAAGCAGGAAAAAGAGTTTTGATTGTTGATGATTTACTTGCTACAGGCGGAACTGCTTTGGCTGCTTGTAACTTGATTAAAAAAGTCGGTGCTGAAGTTGTCGGCATGTCTTTTGTAATTGAGCTTGCAGACCTCAAGGGAAGAGAAAAATTACCCGAAGATGTTGATGTAGTTTCAATGCTCGTTTATTAATCGGGAAAAATTATTATAATTTATTATCGGGAGAAGTGTTCTGCTTCTCCCGATAAGTAAGACGGGTAGACTATGGGTGATGAAGATAAGCAGTTTGAGGCATCTCAGCAGAAACTGCAAAAAGCAAGAAAGGAAGGACAGGTTGTAAAGTCGAAAGATTTTTCGACTGCTCTTTCGTTGATGGTAATGTTCGTCATTATCGTCAAAACATCACCTCTCGTTTGGGATCAAATTACCAAGCTTTTTGTGTTATTGTATGAGCAAATACCGTCGGCACATATTGAAGATATGGGATTGCCGTATTTGTTGACGGTTGCATTAGTTCCGACGTTATTAATCATTTTACCGATATTATTTGTTGCGGCATTTATTGCAATTTTAGGTGATTTTATACAGGTGGGACCTTTGGTTACAACGACACCGCTTGTACCTAAATTGGACAAATTAGATCCGAGTAAATATTTTAAAAATTTGTTTTCACCAAAAACGGCTTTTGAGCTTGTAAAAAACATCGTTAAAGTTTTTTTGTTGGGCTTAATCGGTTATATGGTATACAAATCGCACCTTGAGGCGATTTTGTCGTTAATTGCTATTGATAACAATTTTGCGGTAATGATGGAATTCGGGAACCTTGTTACGGATTTCGTTATGAAAGCGGGTATGGCGTTTTTGGTAATTGCTGCTGCCGATTACGGAATGACAAGATGGAAATTTATGAATGATCAAAAAATGTCATTTAAAGAAGTTAAAGATGAATATAAAAACCAAGAAGGCGACCCTAATGTTAAGGCGGCTTTGAGGCAAAGACGACAACAAATGCTGCAAAAGGGCATGATGGATGCCGTTCCTGACGCTGATTTTGTCGTTACAAATCCGACTCACGTTGCCTGTGCTTTGAAATATGACCAAGAAAGTATGGAGTCGCCGAAACTTGTGGCAAAGGGAACAGAATTAATTGCTAAAAAAATTATAAATATTGCACGTGAAAATGATGTTCCCGTTATTGAAAATCCGCCTGTTGCAAGGGCGTTATTCAGATTGGTTGAGCCCAATTGTTATATTCCGCCGGACTTGTATAAAGCGGTTGCAGAAATTTTACTTTTCGTGTATAGTTTACGTAGAAAGCAAGATAAGTAGTACTATGCTTTAATTTCTATGGTCGAGAAAACGCATGTGTGCGGTGGTAGCAAATCAAGTGCAAGCGAATATACAAAATTATATAGAATTGATTGAAAAAGTTGCGAAAGTAGAGCAACGACGTATTCCTTCTCATATGGTAGAGTATGAGGAGCTTGTGAGCATTGGAATTATTGCCATTCAGACCATGATTAAGGGAAAAACGGAACAACAGCTTGCAAGATACAATAATGCTTACATTTCGACCGCAGTAAGATGGGCTATCAGAAACGAACTCCGTAACCGTTACAAATGGTATTCTTTGAAGAATACAAAAGAAGTTGAAGGCGGCGAAGAAGGCGATATCAGCGGAGAAAACGGCGGCGGAGAGGATGATAAAATTTCACCGCATAAGGTTCGTGAAGCAATTTACACGACCATTTTGTCGATTGACAGTTTGCAACAGGCAAACGGTGACAGTGAATCCCCGTTTGATTTTATCAGAGATACATCCGCTCTTCCCGATGAAAAAGCTGAAATTTCCGAGTTGGGAAAAGTTATCAGAGAGGCGATTGCAACACTTCCTCAAAAAGACAGAACGATTGTTGAATATCGTTTTTACAGAAATATGCAAGTTAAGGAAATTGCCGCTCAGGTCGGTTTGTCTTCCTCAAGAATTACGAGAATTGTACAATCCGCACTGAATTATGTTCGTGAATATCTGCAAAAAAGAGAGCATTACGGTTATTAGTTTTAAATTAATTTTGCAATAAAAGCGGATTATTAGTGAATAATTTCTTAAAAACATTTTGTGGTAATCGAAGCAAACAGCAAAAAGATTGGATGTAATGAAAAATTTTTCGGGAAAAATAATTTTGAAGTCTTTATGCATATTAGCTTTTATGCTTTTTTCCGTTCCCGCTTTTTGTGAAGAAATTTCAGGTGAGGAACAATTATTTAAAACCAACGAAGCGGAGATGCAAAGAGAGGATTATTTTAATTCTTCCGATGAAATTTCAGCTGTGAAACCCGAAGAAAATGATAATGAAGAAGCTTTTAAAGACATTGACGTAAATTACAACGAAGGTGATGGAATTGAGTTAGAAAAAGAAGAAAAGGTTGAATTAAAACTTGCAGAACCGATTGAAATGCCGATGGCAAAAGAAAAACAAAGCTTTTTGAATTTGTTTAGAGAAGATGGTTATCAATTTGACGAAGGAATTATAAAAAGTCAAAGATTTACATATTTTATGCACGGTGCAAACGTAATGAAGGCTGAAAGCGGAAAAGATTTCAGCGATACTTTTGAATATGCCGCAAATGAATTTCAGTCATCTACTGTCTTTCGGGACGGAAATACCCGATTTGATTGGGGTGTAAATTTTACAAGACCGAGAAAATATAATCACAGTATTCTTTCTAAAGTGTCATTTGTAGAGTTGTGGCACATTTTTAACGAAAATCAACAGGTTGTAGTCGGTAATTGCCGTGTACAAAACGGTTTTGAGGGCGGAATACCGTCGTCCCAATTGAAATTCGTAACAAGAAGCCAAATTGCAAGAACTTTTGGAAATGCTGTTTCCGACAATATCAGAAACAGAGGTAAATATAAGTATTTTGAATACGATCTCGGAATTTCGGACGGAAGCAGATGGTGGCAAAATGTCTTTAACGGATTTGATACAACCTTGATTGCAAGTGCAAAACCTCTTGCAAAATTTGATAATAAATACGGCAATCTTAAAATCGGCGGAAGCATAGACCAAGGACGGGCGGAAAAAACGACGTGGACAGTCATTGGCGGGCATGCTCTTTACGATTACAAAAATAAAGCGGGAATAGACTTTGAATACCAATATGCTGACGGCTATGCCGGTTCTTGGTATAGCAAAGACAAGGCTCACGGTTTATATACAACCGTTTACTATTATCTCACTCCGAAAGTTCAAGTTTTGGCGAGATATGATTATTTTAAAAACATTGACAGAGATAAGCACAATACTGAATACACAGCCGGAATAAATTATTGGTTGACTCCGAAAAGTAAACTTATGCTCAATTATATTCTTGCAAAGTCAAATACGAGCGACCATCCGACGCACAAAATATATATAGGTGCCGATTTTACAACATACAGTTTAGTCGATTTAATTTGTGAACGATTGTAAGTTATATTTTGCAAATCTCTTTTTTTGTAAAAGCGTTGCCCTTTTTGCCAACTCGCTATAAAATATTTTTATGGATTTTTTAGAACGAAACAAGGCTTTATTTGCCGAAATAGAAAACAAAATTGAAAACGACCCTCAAAATGTGGAAAATTACTTGCTTTTAGGTAAATTGTACGTTATGGGGCAGTTGTTTGATAATGCACTTGAAGTTTACGACAAGTTGTTAAAAATTGACCCGTTGAGTACGCAAGCACTGATAAATACGGGAAGTATTTATTTTTTCAAAAAGGACTATCAACAAGCTATCAATATTTTTTCGAGAGTGCTTGAAACGGACGAAGCTAATTTGTCGGCATATTACAATTTGGGGAACACTTATGCAGAATTAAAACACTACAATCAGGCAATGCATGCGTACAAAAAGGCTTTGGCTTGTGATGATAAGAACCCTGATATTTATACTGCGATTGCTCTTTTGCATCAAGATATGTGTGAATATCCGGATGCGATTGCAAATTTTCAAAAAGCTTTGGATTTAGAACCTGAAAATCCCGAATTTAACAGTAATATCGCCTGTGCATACGTTAAGATGAAAATGTTTAAAGAGGCTGTTTATTATTTTAAAAAGACATTGGAAAAAATGCCCGATGAGCCGAAAACGCTTTTGCACTTAGCTAATGCATATTCTTCGTTGAAAAATTTTGAAGAGGCAAATAAATATTTTGAACTTTCGTTGTTTAATGACGAAAATTATTACGAAGCGTACATTTGCAGAGCTATTTCTTTGTGCGAAGAAGGCAGAACGAATGAAGCTTATGCAGTTTATGACAAGGCGGCAGAAATAAACCCTAATCGAGTTAACGCTTTTGTGATGAAGGCAAATTTATTGGTTTCCGAGTCGCAATTTGCGGAGGCTTTAAAATTATACAGACAGGCGATGGACATTGACCCGTCTTCTCCGAAAATATATATCCATGCGGGAAATACAGCGGTGCTTGCGGGAGATTTGGTCGGAGCGATAAAAGATTATAAAAAAGCCGTAACGCTTTTACCTGATGATAATCAAGCTATGCTGATGTATTATGATACGGTAAAAGATTACGTAAATAAAAAATACAACAAGGAGCAATTTAGTGGCACAAAATAATACAATTTATCCGATAGAAAAAATAATATCGGTTTTATCATATTTCACATGCGGTTTTGCGGGGTTATTATATTTAATAATAGCACTTGTACAAAAGCAAGGTTTACGTTCGTTTTTGAGATATCACGTTTTTATGTCGATATTTTTATCGATTTTAATTTATATCGTATCAAAAGTGTTGATATTGGTTATTAATATTTTGGGATATATTCCGTTTGTAAAAGCAATAGTTTTTTCCTTGACGGTTGCTTTGCAAAGTGAAATTATATCTTTTGGCTTTATACATTTTTCACTGATAACTCTTTTGATTGCTTTATTATATACATACCTTTCGATAGGGGCAATTATGGGCAAATACTCGTATTTGCCTTGGATTAGCGAAATTATAAGTTATAACATGCGACAATAAAAAATGGAGATAAAAAATGAAATTTGACACAATACTCGTTCAAGGCGGTCATAATCCGTCAGAAAACAGAAATGCAATTGCAGTACCGATTTATCAAACAACAGCGTACAATTTTAATGATGTTCAATTTGCGGCGGATTTGTTTGATTTGAAAGTCGGCGGAGATATTTATACGAGAATTTCGAACCCGACAACTCAAGTTTTGGAAGAAAGATTGGCACTTGCGGAAGGCGGAGTTGGTGCGTTATGTGTTTCATCCGGTCAATCCGCATCATTGATTTCAATTTTAAACATTGCAAAAGCGGGAGATGAAATTGTTGCTTCCGAAAATTTATACGGCGGAACGATTAATCTTTTGGGAATTACTCTTGAAAAAATGGGTATAAAAACACGATTTGTGGCAAGTCAAAATCCCGAAGATTTTCAAAAAGAAATTAATGAAAAAACAGCGTGTATTTTTGCGGAAGCTTTAACCAATCCTTCGATTGCGATTGCGGATATTGAAGGACTTGCAAAAGTTGCTCACAGAAACAATTTACCGTTGATTATTGATAATACGGTTGCAACGCCTTATTTATTAAAACCGATTGAATACGGTGCAGATATTGTTGTTCATTCAACTACGAAATACATTACCGGTCACGGAAATGCAATGGGTGGGGTAATTGTTGATTCGGGCAATTTTGATTGGAATTGTTCGGACAAATTTAAGTGTATAACGGATAAAGACCCGAGCTATCACGGATTAAGCTATACCGAAGCTTTTGGCAAAGCTGCTTATATTGTTAAAGCAAGAGCACAGCTTTTACGTGATTTGGGCTGCTGTCAAAGTCCGATTAATTCATATTTAACGATTATAGGACTCGAAACGTTGTCATTAAGAATGCAAAAACATTCCGATAATGCTTTGAAAGTTGCAAAATATCTTCAAAATCACAAAATGATAAAATCTGTTTGTTACCCCGGATTGGAAGATAATCAATATTATGAACTTGCTAAGAAATATTTGCCGAAAGGTGCATCGTCATTGCTTAGCTTTGTAATTGACGGAGATAGAGCAACTGCAACAAAATTCCTTGAAAATGTTAAAATGCTCATTCACGCAACAAATATCGGAGATGTCAGAACGGTTGTCACATACCCTGCTTTAACGACACACAGACAATTGACTACCGAGCAGTTGGAAGAATGCGGTATCAGTGAAAGTTTCATCAGACTTTCCGTCGGTATCGAAGATGCGGATGATATTATTGCGGATATTGAACAAGCACTTCAAAAAGCTATGGCTTAGCACTTAGTTTCGTATTCAAGCCAAATATAAGAAAATATTTTTTCAACATTAAGGAATGCATCTACCGCATCAGCGAGAAATTGCGTTCCTTTTTGTTGCTTAAAAATTTCTATTGATTTTTCGTGAGAAATTGCAGGCTTGTATGGTTTCTTTGTTCGAAGAGCGTCATATACGTCGGCAATAGCCATAATGCTTGCTTCAAGAGGAATTTCATCGCCTTTTAATTTATCCGGATAACCGTTGCCGTCCGGACGTTCGTGGTGGAAACGTGCGATTTTTTTCCCTCTCGTCATAAAGCTGCTTTTTCCGAAAGTTTTTATTACATTATCGAGCGTTTCATCTCCGATTAAGGTGTGTGTTTTAATTATTTCATACTCTTCATCGGTAAGTTTCATCGGTTTTAAAAGAATTTTGTCGGGGATACCGATTTTGCCGATGTCGTGAAGCGGCGTAGCTGCAGTAACTTCCGCAACAAATTTTTCGTCAATTAAATCTTTATATTTTGGATTTTTTTGTAATTCTTTTGTCAACACGTAAGCGTATTTTTGCATACGATCAAGGTGTTTGCCCGTGTTGTCATCACGTGATTGAGCAAGATTTGCGAGGGCTAAAATCGTTTCCATTTGCGGATGGGTGACGGTTTTCAGAAGCTCGTTCATTTCCGCAGTGAAAGCTGAATTTTTGTCCTGTGCTTTTTTGTGAGTTTTGATGACTTCAAGTCTGTGGTCAATACGATTTTTAATCTCATCTTCGTTAATCGGTTTGGAAATGTAGTCGGATGCTCCGATTTCAAA
>CAZOGS010000008.1:0-3225 GCA_964579375.1 uncultured Muribaculaceae bacterium | reverse complement strand
TTAATTATATCATATTTTTTATTTTGTGGAAAATGAGTTATTTTTTCGCTTGACAATGCAGTTGTGATAAAGTTATAGTAAGGGTATAGGAAGTTTTATAAGGACGAAATAAATGATTAAAAACATTGTGTTTGATATGGGAAATGTACTTTTGGAATGGGTTCCCGAAAACATTGTAAAAAGGTTTGTTGATGACCCCGAGAGGGTTGAGAAGCTTGCAAAAACGATATTTGAATCGGAATTGTGGCACAAATTTGATGCAAACGAAGTTTCGGAAGAAGATATCAGAGAATATGCAAAAGAACAATTAGGCGAAGATTACGCTGAAGATATTGATGAAGTTTTGGATAATTGGCAATATTGTTTGCCCGTTCAAGACAGAATGAGCCGTCTTGTAAAATATTTTCATCACAAGGGTTTCGGGGTATACCTTTTGACAAATGCGAATGTGAAATTTGTTGAAATCAAAAGAGATTTGCATGTTCTTAAGTATATGGACGGCTATTTGGCTTCATACCAAGCAGGATGTGCAAAACCGAGCGAAAAATTTTATAAGATGTTTTTGAATAAATTTGATTTAAAAGCAGAAGAATGTTTGTTTATTGATGATTTGGTCGCAAATTGTGACGGAGCAAGAGCAGTCGGTATGACGGCGGTGCTCTTTGACGGCGTATACGAACATCTTATCGGTGGTTTGAAACATTACGGACTTGAAGTTTAATAGTACATTTAGGCAATGAAAAAACAAAAAACCTCTGATATTCTTAATCGGAGGTTTTTTTATGGAAAATAATCAAAATTTATCAAAAAATAATGAATGTTGCCCGAAGATTATAGTATACGGTGAAGATTTTTATATGACGTTCGGAAATTGTCAGAGAAAACTTCTGAATTGTGATTGTCCCGAACTCAATGTATATAAAAATTTGCTCAATTTTATTTTTAATAAAAGAGAGAGAGAAGATGTTTTCTTAAAAATTCGTTTGCACGACGTTATTAAAAGTGATAAAATGCAGGAATGTTTAAATTTTTATCATTTATAAAAGAACGTTTATTATGGTTCATAGTTGGATTTGCTATGATATTGACGATTTTTATGCTCGTCAAAGACGCTGTTCTTTCGGGAGATGATGTATGGGTTGGTTTTTATGGGGATTATAAATATATTTTTTTAACTCCGGAACATGGAAGATTTATACAAAGTTTGCAGATGAAAACTTTATGTTGTTGGGTTCCGAAACTGCTTCATATCCATCCTAATTCAATGTCTTATGTTAACTCGTTTGTTGTCGGATTAAATTTTACTCTGCTTTGTTTTGCGACGGCGATGTTTGGATTTGTCGGACAAAAAAAGACGAAAATGGTGCCTCTTATCGCAGTCGGTGTATTTTTGTTCTGTTTAAATTTGTTGATTAGCAGTGACAGCATACAAGAGCTTCGAGTATTAACATTTCATTTTGCATATATCTTTGGATTGGTAATGTTTTTTGCTTTTTTGCTGATTTTTGGAGAAGTTTTGTATACCCCCCCCCCCCGGAAATCGGCAAGTAAGACAGTTATTTTCTGTTCTGTTCTTTCGTTTTTGGCGGCTTTAAATGATACTTATGCTTACATCGGAATTATATCGATATTTTTTGCGTTTTGCGTTTCTATTTTCATGATTTTGCTACAAAGTTGTAAAAATCATGATTTTTCAGATAGTTTTAAAAGTTTTTGTAAAAAATATTATGTCTTAATTTCTATGTCAGTTTGCTTTGTAATAGGCGGAATAATAGCAATTTCTACGACTTTAAGAATGGAAGGCGACAGATTTGTCGAAAGTAATTTCGACAGCTCATTTTCAAATTTTTGCAATTTGTTTTTACCTCAATTTTGGGACGCTTGTATATTACGGCATCTACCTTTTGTTTTATTGTTATTGTTATTATTTACTATTCTTTTATTGAATTCGGACAAAGATAAAAAATCTGTTTTTTATCCGATGTTTTTAACTGTCGGGATTTTTGGATTTTTCTTTATGTTGTTTTTCGGAGGTTCAAAATGTTATTATGAAATCGATAAATTTTGGATTTATCAACGAGATTTACAAAATAATTATTTAATAATTTTAATAGCAATAAATCTAATTTTGTGGGGATTTTTAAAAATAAACAAACGGAAGATTTTTAACGCAATAATGGTTATTTGTATTTGTGCGACTTTTTGTCTGCTTCCGAAAATAGAGAGTATTTATTCTCAAGAATTGCAAAAAAACACACTTGCAAGAAAGACAATGTATATGTCCGAAAAAATGTATCTTTTTTATATTTACAATCAAGAAACTCCGATATTGCCCATGTCCGCTTTAAAACAATATATTTCGGAGTCCTTTTATTTGTTATCAAATTTTATTAAAACGGAGTATGATATTTATATTTCAGCGGATGTATATCTTTTAGGGATGGACAATTTTGAGGATATTAATACATATAATTCTGTTGAAGAAGCAACAAAAAAAATAAGATTTTCTTCAACTTGGTTTAGAACGGTCTATGTTCCAAAAATATATAATCTTTCAGACGAAGAATGTTTAGAATATGGTTTTGATGATGATGACAAAGCTCTGAGAAAATTCTCTGATAAAGGAGGAACATTTACCGCTGATGAATTGGAACAGCCTAATTTCACCAAATTGTTAGATAAGGATTTCGTTTTAAACAAAAAGAAATGATTTTTGTAATATTTGCAAAAAAAAGCTTATCTTATGGATTTAAGATAAGCACCAACTATACATTAGCCGAAACACTAATAACATGTATATAATAGCTTTAACTTAATTGTATGTCAAGTTGATTTTTAATGAAAATTGGTTTTATTTCAAAAAAAGCAAATTTGACGGCAAGAAAAGAAGTATACAAAAATTTTCGGATACTTAAACAGAATTTTTTCACCTGTTTCGGCACGCCGATTTGAAGGTTATAAAACCATTTGTTCATTGTTCAAATATTTTTGTTAAATCTTTTCGCTGTTGTCTTTTAGGCACTTATAAAATCCGCCTTGGTGATGGACGTAGATACAATTTTTCCCGTCATTTTTAGCTTTATAAAGAGCATCATCCGCCGTTTTAATAAGACTTTCGGAATCGGTAGCTGAGGACGGATATTCGGAAATACCGATACTTACAGTCGCTTTTAGGGTGACTTTGTCATCAATCGGGATTTCGATTTTTTCAATATTTTTTCTTAA
>CAZOGS010000007.1:16803-26230 GCA_964579375.1 uncultured Muribaculaceae bacterium | reverse complement strand
CCGAAAACCTTTTCAACAATACTTCCGTATACAATATATCCCAAAATCAGTAAAACTACCGAGATTAAAAATAAACTCATCTTAAATCCTTATATACAACCAAAAAGCGGTCACAAAGACCGCTTTTTAGGTTTCTTTTATCTTATTATTTTAAATATTCATTAATTGCTGCTGCTGCACGTTTTCCGGCACCCATTGCATTAATTGCGTTTGAAGTTCCTGTCGGTGCAACGTCACCGCCTGCGTAAACACCTTCAATAGATGTTTTTCCGGTTGTTGAATCAATAATGATATAGCCTTTTCTGTCTGTATCCAAATCCATTCCGTCAGCAACAACTGAAGATTGAATAATCGGGTTCGGACCTGTTCCGAGAGCTACGATGAATGTATCAACTTCTTCATCGACGAACTTGCCGGTTGCAACAGGGCTTCTTCTTCCTGATTCATCAGGTTCTCCAAGTTCCATAATTTCAAGTTTTGCATTTTTTACGAAACCGTCTTCTCCCTTGAGTTCAACAGGATTGTGTAAGAATTGGAATACAACGCCTTCTTCTTTTGCGTGTCTGATTTCTTCAAGTCTTGCGGGAAGTTCAGCTTCCGTTCTTCTGTAAACGATTTTAACTGATTCAAAACCTACTCTGACTGCAACTCTTGCCGCATCCATCGCAACATTGCCGCCGCCGACAATGATTGCTCTTTTACCTGTCTTTAACGGAGTCGGGTTTTCTTCAAGGTTTGCACCCATCAAGTTAACTCTTGTTAAAAATTCATTTGCTGAATATACACCGTTGAGGTTTTCACCTTTAATGTTAAGCATCTTCGGCAAACCTGCACCCGAGCAGATGAAAATTGCATCAAAACCGTCTTCTTTTAATTGCTTAATTGTAATTGATTTACCTGCAACAACGTTTGTAATAAATTCAACACCCAAAGCCTTAAGAGAATTAATTTCTCTGTCAAGGAATTTTCTCGGAAGTCTGAAAGGAGGAATACCGTATCTCAAAACACCGCCCAATTTGTGCAAAGCTTCAAATACTACAACTTTGTGTCCTGCTTTTCTGAGGTCTGCTGCTGCCGTAATTCCCGCACAACCTGAGCCGATAATTGCTACTTTTTTGCCTGTTTCTGCTGCAACTTCAGCTTTTGCATCGGTATTGTCACCGACATATCTTTCTAAGGCTCCGATTGTAATCGGTTCACCCTTTATACCCAAAACACATTTGCCTTCGCATTGTCTTTCTTGCGGGCAAACACGACCGCAGACCGACGGTAAAAAGCTTGTGTTTCTGATGATATCGCCTGCTTCTTCAAGTTTGTCTTCTTTTAAAGCCGCAATAAAATCGGGAATGTTAATGTTTACGGGGCATCCGCTTACGCATCTTGCGTTTTTGCAGTGCAAACATCTTGCAACTTCAGCTTTTACTTGTTCTGCCGTTAAATTGCTTTCTACTGCTTCAAAGTTATGTCTTCTGACGTTAGGATCTTGTTCCTGAGGTCTTTGTCTTTTGGGTTTTTCAGTCATAATATATATCCTCTTTCTTTTACTGTTCCTTTTATATTTCTATTTTACTTCAAACACTGATTTTTGGAAATCAGAACAAACCATGATCATTGCAACCGTAATCCAAAAAATTAACTGAATTTGCGGTCTGAAATAAACCGTGTCTACAAAACCGTGGCTTAAAACCCCGATTATGCCTATAATTCCGGCTGTTAAATAAAGCCTTGTCTTTAAATCTTCGCAATTTAAAAATGAATTAATTGCTCCTTTAATTAAAAAGAAAATGAAAATTAAATAACAAATTAATGCAAATATTCCGCTTTCGACAGCTGTTTCAAGGTAAATTGAATATGCACTTAAAGCATCAAATCCCGATAACATATACAATCCGTATATTTCTCTGAAAACCTTGTTTCCGCAACCTATTCCGAGCCATACATTATCTTGAAACATTTGCCATGATGAATGATAAACATTCATTCTGAATGAGGTGGAACTGTCGTTTCTCATTGCAAAAATTGACAAAATTCTATGTGAAATTTTAGGTACGCAAACCATTATTGCACAACAAGCAGAAACACCTGCTATCATAAGCAAATGAAGATATTTCTTTACAAATCCGTAAACAATCGGGTAATGAAATTTACATATTTTATAAGCAAAAATTACCAAGGCAATCAGCATAAAAAACAGTGCTATATATGCTCCTCGACAGCCTGTCATAAAAATTGACGGGATTGCTAATATCGAAAATATTAAAGAAATAAAAAATCGTTTATGATGCTTTTCAACAAAATTTATCGCCGTATAAAGCCATAAAAAAGGCACTGCGGCAATCAAATATCCGCCAAATAAATTCGGATTTGAAGGTTTTAATGTTCCGTATACCCTTGTCAATATTAATTCCGGATTTAATCTTGCCGTATCTTGCCAAGTCGCCGCACTCAATACGTCAAGGTAGTTTTGTATAAAAGCTATTACAACTTCAAAACATACGCAAAAGCCTATAACGGTTGCAAAACAAATGATTTTATCCTTATTTGCCCTTAGATATTGCAGTGTTGCATAAAAATACATCAGATATAAAATTGTTTTTGATAATCCCGTTAAACTTTGGTGAGGCATTGTTGAATTAATCGTACTTGCTACCGCCAATACAAAATATAAAATTAAGAACAGCGAACTTTTTTCAATTCTAAATCTGTATTTTTTGTTTAAAAGCATCGTCAAACCAAATAAAAGTACGACTACGCAAAGAAGCGGTGCGATATAGTTGTTGCTCATAAAAATTGAGCAAACTGCGGTTGTGCAAATCATCAAAAACAAAAATATGTCTATATTTTGCAAAATAACGGAATTGTTCGTCAAAAACTCAGTTTTTGTCTGAATTGTTGCCAATATATTGTCAAAAAATTTTACTATTCCGCTTTCCATATTTGTATTTCCGATTATTAATTATTGAGCTTGATTTTCCGAGTTTGGTTGTTCGTTTTGGGCTTCATCTTGAGGTTGAGCTTCAATATATTGAATGTTTGAAATTACACCCGTAAATTTATAATTTTTGCCTTCTAAAATTACCGGAATACCCATTTTTACTTTGTTTCCGCCGACAACTGCACCGTCATCAGTGATTTTTGCTCTGTCTTGAACGGTTACGATAAAATCATATACTGCAGGCTGCGAAATATCTTCTACGGGAAGATAGCTTCCTGGTTTAGTTTCGAGGAGAGTTTTTCTTCTGTCAAAACGGACATCCGTAATTTTTAATTTTGTATACGGTACGTTTCTGATTGTGATGAACGTATCTTCGTTAGGTACAAACGGAGAGTTTGTGTCCGTGATTGTAATTCCTCTGAAAAATACCGAAAATTGAATGTCTTTTTCTTCTAAAACGGGAGATTTTGAAATGATTTTATTTCCGCCCGTAAACACTGCAATCGCAACGGCAATCAATATTACAACACCTGTAATAATTGCCCAATCTGCGGGTTTAAGGTTCTTACAACAAGGGCATTTTCCAAGCCCGAGAGCATTCTTTATTTTTTCACAAGTTTCGCAAATTTTCATTTTATTATCCTCTGAATTTTTCAAAATTTATTTTATTAGCTGCTTTAATAAGTTCTTTAATATTCGTTGTAGCACATCCGAAAGAACGGATTACTATACTTGCCGCAAGGTTTCCGATAATTGCGGCATGCTTCGGTGACAAACCTGCTGCCAATCCGAGAGTAAATGTCGCAACAACTGTATCCCCTGCCCCCGTTACATCAAAAACATCCGTTTTGTTAAAAACAGGAATAGGTGAATACTCTTTTCCCTTTTCAAATACTGCCATTCCGTCGCCGCCACGTGTGATAAGCATTAAATCGGAATTTGTTGCTTCAAGCAAATCTTGTCCTGCTTTTTTTAAAGTTTCTTCATCTTTTATAAAAAATCCGACAAATTTTTCCGTGTCCGGCTGATTTGGTGTCATTGCCGTTACGCCCTTGTATCGTTGCATATCTTTTTGTACATCCGCAACAACAATCTTGCCGTGTTTCTTCGCTGTGTCAACGGTCGTCTTGATAACTCTGTCCGTTAACGTTCCAAGGTGATAATCGGATAAAATTATTGCGTCAAAATTAGGTATAGCTTTTTCTATTGATTCGCAAACTTTATCTTCTGTTTCCTTTGAAAGCCATTCTTTTGATTCTCTGTCAATTCTGACAATTTGTTGTGTAACCGATTGAGAGCATGAGCCGGAAATTCTTGTTTTTACTGTTGTCGGTCTTTCCGAGGTCTTTACCATATAAGAAGTATCGACTTTCGCTTTGGCAAAAGCTTCAAGCAAAACAGAACCGTAATAGTCATCACCGTATGTGCCGATTACGGAAACTTTTCCTCCGTTTAGTGCGGAAATATTATGTGCTGCGTTTGATGCCGCACCTAATATTATTTTTGTTTGCGTATGCCTCAAAATCAATACGGGAGCTTCTCTTGATATTCTTTCCGTGTTCCCGTAAATCATTTCGTCTATGGCTACATCACCGACGACGAGTACTTTGGGCTTCTTTAATTTTGTTATGTCCATCTTCAGGACATCTTTATCTGCTAAAAACAATTATTTTCTCCAATTTATTTTTTATGTTATAATTTTATCATAAATCGAAATTTAAAATTACGGTTGTAACGAAACATTTCTATAAAAATGTAATTTCGAGAATAAAGAAGATTTAAAAAAGAAAAATTTTATGAAAAAACATACTACGAAACCCGATTTTCGGGATAAAAAGACATTTGTCGGAATTTCGTTTTCGTCAATTTCTTCAAGTGAATCTGCGGTTGCAATTTTAGATGATAACTTAAATTTGCTTTTAATGGATAAATTATATACATTGCACGATGTTGAATATTTTTTGAAGAATTTTCAAGGTGCCAAAAACTCCATGATTGCTGTTTCAATGGCAAAAAATGAAGTAATGATAAGCAGTCGGTGGAAGTATTTATCGAGGATTTATCACCCCGTTAACTTAAATTCTCACCTCGCAAACAGAGATTGTTGGGCTGACAGATTTTCAAAAAAAGGTACTGATTTGTTTAAAAATTTAAAAGAAGAAGGTTATTCTATTTTTAGATTTGATATTCACAATGCAAAAACGGCTTTCGGTTGTAATGAGGCTTTTTTAGACAGAAGTCCCGCTGATTGCAAGGCTTTACAAACAGGTTTGAAATTCAAATTAAATCTTGAAAATCTTCCTTCAAATATGCTTCCCGTGGCTGAATTAGAAGCTGTTTTGGGTGCATATACGGCTTTTTCTTATGCAAAAGATATGAAAGACGAAAATTGTACAAAATTATTTGATTTTCACGATTTGGACGTAATCGGCTTCCGTCAAGGCGTTTGTTTGTAACCGTTTAAAACGTTATCGATGCTTATTATTCCCGAGTCAAAGAGTAATTGCACTTGTGCAATATTGTAGTCTGTAATATTTTCCGCAAGTCCGACCTGTGCGTTTACTTTTAATCCTTGTGCTTGAATTACGTCAAGAAACGTTGAAACACCTGCGTTCATAAGTTTTATTGAACTTTCTAAGCTTTTCCCCGAGGCAAAAACTTCGGTTTTTGAGGCTTCAACTCGTTCTTTTGCGGAAAGAGAATTTTGATTTGAGGTAATTACATCTTCTTCAACATCTCTTATTTTTTGAATAAGTGCCATTTTTGCAGCTTTAATATTTTCTGTTCTTGCTTTTGCTTTTGTTATTGTTCCGACTCCTAACTTGTCGCCTAACGGAGCAACAACGGTTAACGTGAGAGAATTACTCGGATAAAGTCCCGCTCGCACCGTACCGTAATTGGCGTATGAATAGTTAATGTTGACATCCGGAATAAAATCCGTATATGTCGCACTGCGTTCCGCTTTTAAGGCTTCTATTCTTTTCCTTTCCGCTTCTATATCTTTTCTTGCTGATTTTGCGTATTCGACCAAATTTTCAACAGGACAATTTATAAGAGTTTTTTCTGTAACCGTACTATCGGCGGGATATAACGGAATTAAAATGTCTATTCCCATCATGTTTGCAAGTCTTGCCTGTGCAATTCTTATTACATTAAATGCCGTAATATATTGTTGTTTTGCCTGTGCAAGCTCCGCTTCCGCACGATAAACGTCAAATTTTGTTCCCACTCCAACGGTATATCTTGCAACAGTTAAGTCGTACTGTGCCTTTCTGTCTATTAAGTTCGTCTTATAAATATCAACTTCAACTTTGTTTTGTAAAAGTTGATAATAATACGTTGCCGTATTCAGTATAACTTCTTCTTTCGAGAAATTTTTGAGCAATTCCGCCGATTTTTTTAGGTTCTTTTGTTCCGCAACATCAAAAAATGTTTTTCCTCTGTTAAAAACTCCCCAATCAACCGTGATATATGATTGTATCGGAATTTCATCAACGTGCATAGGAACAATGTTTCCGACGAGGTATGTACCTTGCAAATGTTGGATGCTGAAATTATATCTGAAATCGGGTAAAAATTGTGCATAAGCATTACGCTTTTCCCACTTATAACTTTTTTCGATGTGCTTTCTCTCTTTTATCGTGTAATTATTTTCTACCGCAATTTTTAGACATTCCTCGAGTGTTACGGGCACAAGTTTTATCTTTAAAAGCTCTTCAAGTTCTCTATCAATCTTTTCTTGCTTCTGCTTTTCAAATAAGGAAGTCTTTCCAAGCAACGTTTCTTCTACAAAATCATCCCTTTTATAGTCCCAAATAGTCACTTCTTCCGCATATACCGTGCAAAAAAATTGAATAAATATTTCAAATAGGAATAAAAAGACAAAATTTTTCATAATGAAACATTACGAAAAAACAAGAAAACAAGGTAATGTCCGATTAGGCAGTCTTATCGGTTATTTTTTTGAATGTTTATTTGCGAAAAATAAAGACTCTTGTCCGTTTATTTCTTTTGTTCAAGTATTTTGACCCGAACTTGTACGTCTTCAATTAATTTTCTGTTAATAGCCAACAAATCGGCAATTACGCCTAAAACAACCGTTTGAACACCGCAGAATATGAGAATTACCGAAAATATCAACGACTGCAAGTGACTTCCTTCGGAGCCGTTTAGGATTGCTAAAAAGTATCTTGCCCAAATTAATATTCCCGCAAGACAAAAAATTCCTCCGATTATAACAAAAAATCTGAACGGTCTGTAAATTATAAACATTCTCAAAACCGTAAAAGCGGATTTTTTTACATAATCAAAAAGATTTTTGACTAATCTTGACTTTCTGAAACCGTCGTTTGTACGCACCGGAACTGACTGAATGACAAATCCTTTAGACTTCGATTGCATAATTGTTTCGATTGTATATGTATAATTATCGAAAACATTTATTTGCATCGCAGCTTTTCTTGAAAAGGCCCGAAATCCGCTCGGTGCATCCTCTGTACCCGTATTACTTAACAATTTTACAACTTGTGTTCCGATTTTTTGTAAAATTTTCTTTACCGGTGAAAAGTGCTTTATCCTGTCAACAGGGCGTTTCCCGATAACTATATCTGCCTGATTGTTAACAATAGGCCAAATTAATTTGTCAATATCGTCTGCGTTGTACTGATTATCCGCATCAAGGTTAACTATGATATCCGCACCGGCGTTAATACTGTATTGCAGTCCTAATATGAATGCTTTCGCTAACCCTTTATTTGTCGGAAAATTTAAAATGTGCTCAACACCGTATTCTTCCGCTATATATTTTGTTCTGTCCGTACTTCCGTCATTTATTACCAAAATTTCAACTTCATCAATTCCTTCATAATATCTCTTTATGGATGAAAGCGTTAAAGGAAGCGATATTTCTTCGTTATATGCGGGTATTTGAATTATAAGTTTCATAAAAGTTTATTCTTTTTTATTTTAATTTTCCAAACAATGGTCTATAATTATCTATATTACCACAACAAAAAAGAAATATAACAAAATGACAAATAAAAGAATTTATTTGAATTTATTTTTTATCGCTTTGTTCGGCTTACTCATTCGTATAATGGCTATCGACAAGCCGTTTGGGCTATGGAACGATGAATATGTAAGTTGGTATATTTCGCAACAACCTTTAATCGGTGATTTTTTTGATGCTGTTTATAAAAATTGCCACATGCCGTTTTATTATTTTTATTTGAAATTATGGACAACTATTTTCGGAAACAGTGATGTATTATTAAGAATTTCTTCTGTTATTCCGAGCGTTTTGGGCATATTTGTAATGTTTGAAATCGGCAAAAAATTAAAAGATGAACAGGTTGGGCTTGTCTGTGCCGTTCTCTCTTCATTTAGCGGTTTTATGATTTATTTCGCTCAAGAAGTACGGTTTTATTCTCTTCTGTTTCTTTTTTCCGCTTTGGCAATTCTCATAACTCTTAAACTACTCGAAAAACAATCATACACAAACTATTTGTTGTTTTATATTTCAAATGTCTTGATAATGTTTACTCATACAATCGGGTTCGTTTTTGTATTTTTTAACTTTTTAGCGGTCTTTTACTCTTTGAAAAATGAAAACAAAATTTCTCTAAAACAAATAACACTAATGGTGTTTTTGACTGCAATTACGATGCTTCCGTTGGCTCCTTTCTTGTATAAAACTCTGACGGCAAGTTATATTTCACAATTTTGGTCGGATTTTTCCGCTACAAAATTGTTGTTCGTATTTGCCGATTATGTATCGCCTATCCAAATAAATATCGTAAATACGCCCGTGAGCCTTTTCTCTTTTTTGACGAAAGGTTCGCATTTTAATTTCGGATATTTGATTTTTGCCCTATTCCCTCTCTCTATTGCGATCATATGTTTCGTCAAGGCTTTGTCAGAGGCAGATAAAAAAGTAAAAATATTAGCCTTTATCGCTTTTGGAACACTTTCTGTAATGGTTTTGGCTTCTGTTCTCGGAAAAATGGTTCTTATAACAAAGTATACAATGGAAATTTATCCGATTTTTGTTGCTCTTGTCGGGATTGGATTGTGTTCAATAAAGCCGTTGTTTTTACAAAAAACACTATTTGTGTTATTTGTGGCACCAATGGTGTTTTATATTGCCTTTAGCGATTATGCACCTCAAAAATTAAACAGATTAGAAGGGCACAAAGCTGTTGCTCAGCTCATTCAAGATGCCGGTTTGAAAAAAGGTGACAACATTCTGCTTCTTTATTATGAGGATTATCGTTTCAAAAAATATTGCAAAATGGAAGATTTTTTTGTTGAATCTATGACAAAATTTAATTTTCAATACCGTTTAATGTATGAACCGCCTTTACATTCAACTATTATCGCCGATGGAAAAGTTATTTTTAAATCTTCTTTTGAAACGGGAGAAAATAAGTATTATGAAGGTTATTTACACCGATTTTTCTTTGACAGAATGAAAAAGGGTGACAAGTTTGCACT
>CAZOGS010000007.1:0-16703 GCA_964579375.1 uncultured Muribaculaceae bacterium | reverse complement strand
TCTTTTGTAATTCCTTGAATTTGTTTGATATTTCGTTTTAATTCGGGAAAATCGTCAATGTTATTTTCTTTTAGAAAATCTATTGCGGATCTTCTTGCCTGTTCTAAAATTTGAATATCTTTTGTTAAATCCGTTAAATTTAATTCGGGAAGCCCGCTTTGTCTGACACCTAAAAAAGCTCCGGGACCTCTGATTTCAAGGTCTTTTTCGGCGATTACAAAACCGTCATTCGTTTCTGTCATAATTTTTAATCGCATCATTGTATCTTGACTTGAAGAAGATGAAATTAAAACGCAATAAGATTGGAGAGAATTTCTTCCGACACGACCCCGAAGTTGATGAAGTTGTGAAAGCCCGAAACGCTCAGCATTTTCGATTACCATTACGGTTGAATTTGGAACATCAACGCCTACTTCGACGACTGTTGTGCTTACAAGAACGTCATATTTTTTATTTTTGAACGCTCTCATGATATTGTCTTTTTCTTCTGCAGACATTTTTCCGTGAAGGAGTCCGACACGAAGGTCTTTAAATTCTCCGTTCCGTAAGGTTTCAGCTTCTGTCGTTGCCGCTTTTGCGGAAATTGTTTCAGATTCGTCAATTAACGGAAATACGATATAGGCTTGATGTCCTTTCATTACTTCCGTTTTGATTAAGTCGTGGGCTTTTTTGCGTTGCGAAGCCCTCAAAAGAACCGTTTTTATTTCCTTTCTTCCTGCCGGAAGTTCATCAATAATCGTCAAATCTAAGTCGCCGTGAACGGTTAGTGCTAAAGTTCTTGGGATTGGAGTTGCACTCATTGTAAGCATTTGCGGCAATATGGCTTTATTTTTAAGAGAATTTCTTTGCTTTACCCCAAACCTGTGTTGTTCGTCAATAATAACTGCTCCTAAATTTTTAAATTCGACATTATCCTGAATTAAAGCGTGAGTACCGACGGCAATATCGATTTGTCCGTTCAATAAATCCTGTTGCAGCTGCGTTCTAAGCTTTTTGGGGTTTGATGACGTAAAAAGTTGAACATTTATTCCCAAAGGGGTGAGCATTTTAACAAAGTTATTAAAATGTTGTGTCGCAAGAATTTCCGTAGGTGCCATAATGGCTGCTTGATATCCGTTTTCAATTGCGGCAAGCAACATCGTGCAGGCAACGACGGTTTTCCCCGAACCTACATCGCCCTGTAAAAGTCTTTGCATTGGTTTATCGGAGTTTATATCATTAAATATTTCATTGATTGCATTTTTTTGTGCGTTTGTAAGTTCAAACGGTAAATTTTTTATAAATCTCTGAACAAGACCGTCTTCGTTGACTTTAAGCGGTGAAACTTTAAGAGAGTTTGTATATTCTTTTTTTATTAAGCCCATTTTTATTTCAAGCAAAAACAATTCTTCAAAAACCAAGGTGGTTCTTGCTGCTTCAGCATCTTGAAAATTATTGGGAAAATGGATTGCTTTCAGTGCTTGTAATTTATCGGCAAGAGAATATTTCTCTCTTATTTTATCGGGTACGATGTTTTTTATTTGGTTGCCGTAATCGGAAAGTGCGTTGGAAACAGCTTTTCGAAGAGCTTTTATGTTCAAATTTTCGCAAAGTGCATATACGGGAACAATTCTGCCTGCATTTAAGTTGCCCGTTTCTAAAAAATCACCGTCTACAATTTGATATTCCGGTTTCGCAAGGGTTAATTTATTGGAATAATTATCTCTTTTTACTCGTCCGGAAACCATAATTTTGGCACCTTGAGGAAATTGCTTTTTATACCTTTCTACCATAAATCGGTTTGTGCTTGCATAAAAATATGTTAAATCAAAAGAACCGCTCTCATCAGTAATTTTAACGTTTACAACGGTCAATTTCCCTCTGCTCGTAAAGCTCTTTACCGCTGAGATAGTTCCGAATACTGTGACATCTTCTCCTTCTTGAAGTTCGCTTATCATAGAACGGGATGAGTAGTCAATGTATTTTTTCGGATAATAAGTCATCAAATCATAAATCGTATAAATCCCGAGTTTGTTCAATAACAGTGCTGTTTTGGGTCCGACTCCACGAACATATGTAACGTCTTTTAAATAAATATCCGTTTCAAATTTTTTATCTGATTTTTCGGTTTCTTCCTCTTTTTGATAAGGATTTAACTCTTGTTTCAAAAGTGTAACAAATCTTGATATGGTGCGTTTTCTCGTAACAAATGTATCGTAAGGATAAAATTCAAATGCCGAAATTATAGCTTCCCATTTCGGACTTTTGCCTGTCTTTTGAAAAATTTTTTTTGTTTCTCTCTTCATAAAAACAGAAAACGGACATTCTTTTCCCCGAATGTCTATGTATTGATGTTTAACTTCAATGTCAATTGCCGCTTGAAGTTTTTTAAGTTCGGATTTTGTTAAAAAATCCGTCATTCCGCATCATTCTCCGAAACACGTAAGACTTCGTAAACATTGACCTTCTCCCGTTTTCCCTTCATTTGAACATCGCTGATTTTTATAACATCAGCAATATCTTTTACATAAGGATAAGTGTTTTCGGTGATTAAAAATTCCGTTTTATAAATTCTGTTCGCTCTTTCTGTCCTGTTTGCAACATTTACGGTATCTCCGATAACAGTGTATTCGCAACGTTCATCATTGCCTATATTTCCTAAAAATACCACTCCCGTATTAATTCCGATACCTGCTTGCATTTTTTCACGACCTAAAGATTCTTGTATGTGTTGGAAATTTTTTAATTTTTTTAATATCGCTTTACCTGCACGCACGGCATTTTTTGCGTGAATTTCGGGGCTTTCTCCGCTAAAAACGGCAAGAATTGCATCTCCGATAAATTTATTAATAACCCCGTCATGTTTTTTTATAACAGGAATAATTTCTTTAAAATATTCGTTCAAAATTTCTGTAACTTCTTCTGCCGTGTGTTGTTCCGCAATCGATGTAAATCCTCTTACATCAAGAAACATAACCGTGACATTTTCCCGTCTGCCGACACTTGATATTCCTTTGTCTGAGTCAATATCTATGCTTTCCAATACAATTGGTGAAACATATTTTGAAACTTCATTTTTAAACTTTTCCGCCGTTTTTATTTTTGTTATTTTTCCGCAAAAATATGCAAAAATAAAAATTGCCGTCTGCGAAATTAGAATTGCTATTCTGAAAAAATTCGGATTGTGTATGTCAAAAGCATAGTCAAAACAGTTGTAAATAGTGAGCAACAAAATGACACTGCCAATTGCAATCCCTTTTGAAAAATCTTTTAAAAAATAATATGACGCCGCTCCGAAAAGCAATGTCATCGCCAATGAAATGTTTGAATGTCTGTCATTAAATACAGGCATAACTATGCACAAAACAGCCAAAGCCAATAAACCTATAAATATCGATAATTGTATTATTCTGTTAGTTTTCATTTTTGAGTTCGATTTTTCCTTGCCTAAAAATAATTGTTTCATCTTCCGTTACCATTGCAACCGTTGACGGTTCGCCCGTTGCCTGTTCGTATTCGTCCTCTATTATTATATCAACGAGGTTTCCGATTTTTTCAACAGCCTCTTGATAATTCATTGCGGGAGGTTCGCCCGAAAGATTTGCACTCGTTGTTGCCAAAACATGCCCCTCAATTATACTGCATAATTTTTGAAAAATCTCGTTTTTCGGAACTCTTATCCCGACGGTTTCTTTTCCTGACGTTACAAAATACGGTGTTTTTTCCGTTTTTTCAAATACGAGAGTTAACGCTCCGGGGAAAA
This sequence comes from uncultured Muribaculaceae bacterium, assembly GCA_964579375.1. Classification (GTDB taxonomy): domain Bacteria; phylum Cyanobacteriota; class Vampirovibrionia; order Gastranaerophilales; family Gastranaerophilaceae; genus RUG841. The sequence continues at coordinate 12,961 of CAZOGS010000007.1, read as the reverse complement.
ATTTCCCCATATATTCCTTTGCCTTAGAAGAAACATTCTTGATATACGGAAAAAGATTTTGAACCTCGTTCGACATCAAAATTAGAGGCTTTGAAGTATCCCGATGTTTCAATTCGTAAATCTTTTCAACACCCTTTTTATTATCGGGCAAGCAACCTACGCCCCAAACAGTATCTGTCACATAGGCAATAATACCGCCGTTTTTTAATGTTTCGTTAATGATTTTTTCATTATTTTTTGAAAGTTCCATGAAGTTTTCCTACAATTTCTTTTACAAAATCTACTCTGAATAAAAAGGCAAAAATAATATAAACAGTACAAATTAAAAATAACATTACACACGTTTTAATTGCCGCTGCAATCCAACTTGTGTAATCAAGAGGGAATAATTTATATGCAAACAAACAAATTGCGTATGTTAACAATGCTGCAATTGCTGTTTTAAATAAATTTTTGAAATAAATTCCGAATTGCATATCCATTTTTTTTCTGAGCATCGTTCCGAGCAATGTTGCGTTTACAAGTGTTACAAGCGTCGTAGACAATGTAATACCGCCAATTCCGAAATTCATTTTGCAAATTAACAGATAATTTAATAAAAATTTTAACAAAATGGATGATGTTGCTACAAAAAACGGGGTTTTTGAGTCATTGAACGCATAATAAATTCTCGTTATACAATCTCTGAATACATACGGAATGATGCCAAAACTTAAATAAATCAACGCAAGAGCAACCATCTTCGTTGCTTCCGATGTAAATTCTCCTCTTTGAAAAACCAAAAAGACTGCATCATAAGCAAGTAAAATAATTGCAATAAACATTGGAAACGCAATGAAATTCAACGCTCCGATGCCTTTGTTGAAATACCTTCTTACCTCGTCAATTTCGCCCTTTCCGACTAAACTTGAAAATACCGGAAAAAGAGGAACTAAAAACGCCGTTACCAAAATTCCTACAGGAAATTGGTAAATTCTGTTCGCATAGCCAATCGCTGACCATGCTCCGCTTCCGACGTGAGAGGCAAAAAACATATCCGCATATACGTATATTTGACCGACCGTTGAGCTTAAAATCGCAGGAAACAAAAGTTCAAGTAATTGTCTAAATTCTGGGTTATTTTTAAATTCAAAATTAGGCTTCAAACGAAAACCTATCTGTCTGACTTTAGGAACTTGCAACCCCAATTGAACAAACGCACCTATTGTCGTTGCCGCAGCAAGGACGTATCCGTTCGGGTCATCTGTCGCTATCATTACTCCAGCAATTATGACGATGCTTAACATTACAGGTGACAAATTCGGGAATAAAAATTCCTTAAATGTTACCAAAATTCCGTAATAAACACCGATAACTCCGCCTATAACAAAAACAGGGGACATTATCTTTAGGTGTATAGCTGCAAGTCTTACAAGCTCGGGCGTTCCGTTATTTATTATTAATTTCATTAACGGTTCCGCAAAAACGAAAATTAACACTCCGATTATCGCAAACATAATAAATGATGCCGTTAAAAATGTGTTATAGAGCTTATTTGCTCTTTCATCGGCTTTATCTGCATCAGAGGGTATCATCTTCGCAAAAACAGCAACTATTGCACTGTGAAAAGGTCCGCCGACGCCTCCTAAAATAATTATTGCAAGTGCCGGAATTTGATATGCATAAAAATATGCGTCGGAAACCATTCCCGCTCCATAGTATTTTGCAATTACAACATCTCGCAAAAATCCTACAAATTTTGACACGATTGTAACAAGTGCAACTAACTTTGCCGCATTAAATAAAGATATATTTTTCGTGGACATTTTGCTGTTTTCCCTTAAGTCTTACATAAAAAGTAACGGATTTTGAATCATTATAACTTGCCGGAATTTCTACCTCGACAGAGTTTTCTCCCGCCTGCAAATATTTTGTGATGTCAAAATTGGTTTTCTTTTTGAAAAAAGATCCTGTGTTAAAATCTACTATTTCATTATTTATTGAAATTTTTAAATCATCAAGTCCCGTAATATCGGAAAAAGCTATCTCTGCATATAAATTCGGAGAGTAAAAGAAACTTTGTGTTTTTTTATTCTTTCCGTATTCTGAGGTTATTTTGACCGGAATTGTTCCGACGGTTGTATCTGTATAATAATGTTCTAAAATATCAACGTAATTATAGCCCTTTTTTGCCATATTTCCCGCTCCGAATTGGCTCATTCCGACTCCGTGTCCGAAACCGCCTCCGGTAAATTTGATTTTCATATCTCCGTTTTCATCAACATAAGAATCACAGACAAAGTTTGCACTCGGCAGTGCTTTTCCGTCTTTTTTGAATAATCTTCTTAACACAAGTTCTTTTTCAAAAGAATATGTTCCCTTTTCTGTAACGATTTCAACGTGCATAATTTTGCCCGATTGCCCACGCTGTTTTATTCTTAACTCCTGCAGCTGTGAAAATTTGTCATCTTCCGTAAAAACAGGTGTGCCTTTTTGTTCCGCCATCGTTTTGTTCAACATTTCAATAAATTCTTCAATCTCCCACTCTTTTGACCACCTAAATAACGGAGAGTCATTATCATAAGTTTCGGGTGTCGTTGTATAAAATTCTCTCGCACTGTTTTCATCCGAAAGGCTCTTCATTCCGACAATATCCGGAACAGCTTTTAAATAAGGATGCAGTGACGGTGTAAAAAGAGCGTTTGAACGTGTCGTGAACGCATTTTCATAACTTTCCGTATATCCTCCGGCGGTTGAGCTATATAGTGCAAGAATTAACTTTCCATCATACAAAGAAAACATTCCGTCGGTTTCTTCTACCGCTTTGTTTGAAAGTTCCTTTTCCGTATTTGCTCCGAAATAAACTTGACTTGCAACTGAATCATATACATCATAAAAAGGTGAATAGTGCTCTTTTGCTTTTATAACGTAATTTCTTGCGGCAATACATTGTGCCTTTAAAGCTTCAAGTCCAAACGATACGGGCATTTCATTCGGAACAACGCCCTTTAAATAATCTTGTAAATTTAAAACGTTTACAATTGAAAAACCTTGTCCTCTATTGCTCTTAATAATGTCTATTCTTCCTCTGTAAACAGCTTTTTTACCGGCTCTTTTCAGGTCTTTTATTCCGATTGTTGAATTTGCATCTGTCTTGACGTTGATTGTTCCTGTAGCTGTCTTTATTTTTAAAATGTCATCCGAAAAAACTTCTATATTTCCGTTATTAAATTTTATTGTAATTTGCTTGCTTTCGGGAATGAATGTTTGTCCGTCCGTGGAATTTGTTACCGATAATTCTCCGTCTGAGTATAAGTCAATTTGTGAAAATGTGTAGTTTGAAAAAGATGAATTGCTTATCCCTACCCGAACATACGTTTCTTTGTCATAGCAATATGCCGGTGCCGAAATGAACAAAAATAAAATAATGATGAAATAAAAAAATTTTCTACACATAAAAATCCGTTTCCCTTTACGATTTCAGTTTATTACAAACCGCCCGTTCGGGCAATTTCTTAACATCGTTAGTGAAAACGGATTTTGTATTTTTAAGATAAAACTATGCGTTTTCTTCTTTTTTGATTAATTTTTGTACTTTTTCAATGAGTTCATCGCCTTTTTCCTGTAAATTAGCCATAAGCTCATTTGCTTTATCTTGAAGTTCTCCGACTGAATCTTGTGCCTTATCTTTCAAATCTTTTGATTTTTCTGCGATAAGTTCACGAGTTTCTTCTCCTGATTGCGGAGCTAACAAGATACCTGCAACAGCACCTACTGCTGCACCTACTACAAATCCTGCGAAAAATTTTGCTACTGACATTTTAATATCTCCTTCTTTTGTTATTTTCTGAAAAACTTAAACCCTGCAGCCATTCCTTTCCAAAAGCTGCCCGTTAATCCTTTTAAGCTCGTTAACGCTATTGAGCTTGCACCTAAAACTTTTGTTGCAATTCCCTTGAAATTAGCTACATTCTTGTCTGCCGCTTTCATTATAGCGTTGACGCTCTTCAAAGTTTCTTGCAACTCTTTTACAGTGGGTTCTAAATCACTTTTAATAACGGTTGTAATATCCGTAATATTGCTCGTCAATTTTGACAATTCCATTAACCACTTAATAAGGAAAACAGAAATTATTATCAATAATACGGCTGAAACCGACAAAAATATTCCGAAATATGTTTCAAGAGTTGGGCTCATTCGTCACTACCTTTTCTATACGCCGTATACCGATTGCTCTTTATCTTTTGCCTTCGCAAGCTGTCTTGCTTTAATTGAGTTTTTTACTTTCTCAATGGCTTTTTCGATTTTAAATTGAACAATATCTACTGTTTCCAAAACTTGTCTTTTCGCTTCTTCCTTACTTGGGCAATTTTCGGCAAGTTCGTTAACTTTTTCTTCTAATTTCTTTCTTGATTCTTCACCTGATGCCGGTGCTAAAAGCAATCCTGCTATCATTCCTGCCGTGACACCTGCAAGCACACCTATTCCGAACATCAACGAGTTGTCTTCTCTTGACATTACAACCTCCATATCTTGACTTTGTGTTTAAAGTTTATCATATTTATTTCTCTTCCGCAACATCAACAGTATAATTTTTTTTGTTTATGTTATAATTTCTTTGATTGTATGTTTGGGTAAGAAATAATGAAAATATTGTACAAAAAAATCATATTCTTAATTTTGTTTTCTCTTTCGCTCTCATCTCCGTGTTTTGCGATTGAAGAAGAACAAACTCTTGATGAAATAAAGCTCGAAGTGCCCGAAAAACAATCTTTTAAAGAACTTCTTTTTGAAAATCAGGAAACAACACTCGCTCAAAAAATACTTAAGCCAAAAGCTAAATATTGGGATTTTTTTGATGAGAATGGGCATGATTTTGAAAGCGGATTGGTTAAAAATTTCAAAGTCGGTGCTTATGTCAGAATGGATAATGAAATGTCCGTTAAAAACGGTGATTTCTCTGATTTGGTCAATTTTAACTCAGTTGAGCTTACATCGGAAACTCTTTTTCGTGACAATAAAACAAAATTAAACGTCAGTTATAATTTCGTTCGTGACCTCGATTATGACAATCATTTCTTTCAAAAATTTTCTAACCTCTACATCGACCATCAATTTACCAAAAATCAAAAAATCAGAATAGGTAATGCAAGAGTTCCGGTCGGAATTGAGGGCGGTTTGTCTTCATCAAAAATGAAATTAATTAAAAAGGGGCAAATTGCAAGAAACTTTGCCGATGCCCGTTCTTTCGGTATCAGAAATATCGGTGAGTACAAATACGCCGAATATGATATCGGCTGGTATGACAGCAGCAGATTTATGAACAAAATGTTTCAAGGCTCGGAATTTGCCGGCAATCTCGCTGTCAAACCTCTCTCTAAGTTTGACGGAAAATACGGTGATTTAAAATTAGGTTCAGGCATCGATGTCGGTGATGCCGACCACGCAAATCATTATTCCGTATATTCCGCATATGCTCAATATCAATATGAAAAATGGTATTGGGATTTTGAATATGCTCATTCAAACGGTGCCGGCGGAAAGTATATTGATGATACAAACGGGCAGGGTTTCTTCACAACCGTTGCATACAAAGTAACTCCGAAAATAGAGCTTTTGGGAAGATACGACTACTACAAAGAACACAGTTCCGTAAATCCTTCTCAAGAGTTTACGGCAGGTATAAATTTCTATAACAACCCACACTGCAAATTTGTTTTGAATTATGTTTACAAGCTTGCGGAAAAATCTTCGTCCGACTCTCATAAAATCTACATCGGAACGAGATTTAACACAAATTCTTTGTTGGGCGATTTAGATTAATCAGATTTTAAAATTTAAATTTTTTGCTTTCTGACGAGCAGAGTTCTCGTTTTTGCAAGATATTCAAGATATGCAAAAGCGATTATGATGCTTAAAAAAGAGGCACATGGCGGTGCAATACCGATTTCAAACAACGACGGACTTGTTGCAATTGCCGTTAATAAAAAGGCAACAGGGACTCTTATTGCAAATGCCGTAAATATACTGTTTGCCGCCGCAAAGAATGTTCTTCCGCAACCGAAGAAAAATCCGTTTAAACAAAAAACAAACGGTACAAGCAAATAGTCGTAACTGAACGAACGCAAATATCTTGCACCTTCTTCCAATACCGCCTCATCGGTTGAAAATATTGCAATCGCACTCTTTGGTGCAACCTGTTGCCAAATAAAGAAAATTACGCCGAATATAAAAGCAAACAATATTGAAAGTTTTAACGCATTCAGTGCCCGTTTCATTTTTCCGGCACCCAAATTCTGTGCCGTTAAAGCCGTTAATGACATTGCAAAAGCACCTGCCGGTAACATCATAAAAGCGTTTAGCCTTACAACCGAGCCGTATGCCGCAGATGCCGCCACGCCAAATGAGTTTGCAAGAGAAAACAAAAACAAAAATGAAAGCGGTGTCAATGTATCCTGCAACGAAAGAGGCAATCCTATTTTGAATAAATCTTTTGCCGTTTCGACGTCAAATTTAACCTGCCTGAATTTAAATTCAAAAACAAAATCGCCTTTTCTCAAGTATATTAATCCGATAACAACGCTGACAGCTTGCGAAAGAACGGTTGCAATTGCGGCTCCCGATGCACCCATACCAAATTTTCCTATCAAAATAATATCAGCCACAATATTAATGAAACAGGAAACTGCCACGAAAATCATCGGGGCAACAGAATTTCCCAATCCCCTTAAAATCGCGCTTATTGCGTTATAGGCAAAAATAAACAACAGTCCGTATGAACAAATTACCACATAATCTTTTGCCGAAGCCATTGCCTCGATTGGTGTTTGAAGCAGTGATAAAAACGGTGTTGCACAGGCAATTACAATGATGCTCAAAATTATTCCCGCAACAAGAAAACAAATTGACATTGTGTTAATAATTTTTGTAATTGCGTCGTATTGTTTTGCCCCGAAAGCCTTACCAATCAATACAGTTGCACTGACTGTCAATCCCGTGATGAAAAACACAAGAGTTTGCATAAGTTGTGAGCCTGTTGCAACCGCCGAAACCGCACTGCTGTCACAAAATTTTCCCACAATCAGCAAGTCTGCGGCACCGTACAACGCTTGCAAAAAATTTGCCCCGATATACGGCAGAGCAAATGCCAACAGCGTTGTCACCAAATTCCCTTTCGTTAAATCCTTTTGTCCGCTCATAGTGTTTCTCCGCTTTTTATAATAAAACGGATATTTTCGATTTTCAAATTTTAGCGAAACAACATTTACAAATAATTAAAGTTTTTCAACAATATTCTTGATTTTTTCGAAGGCTGAATCGGTTATTACGTGTTCAATTCTGCAAGCATTAATTTGTGCTTCTTCTTCCGAAAGGTCTAAAAAATTCTTAAAAAATGAACACAACACATTATGTTTATGATAAACCCTCTGTGCAAGCTCACGACCTTTTTCTGTCAATATTGCCGGCTTATATTTTTCGTAAACAAGGTAGCCCTGAGAAGCAAGTTTCTGCAAAGCTTCGCTGACGGATGCCCTTGAAATATTCATTCTTTTGGCAATATCGACAGCTTTAAAATCCGACTTTGAGCTTGATAATTCGTAAATAAGCTCAAGATAGTCTTCTTTGCTTGCGGAATTTTTTTCGTACGTTTCTTTCACAAAAATTTCTTTCTTAACGTTTTCTCAATTCTAACATAAATTTAAGAATAGAAAAACAATTATTTAACTTTTGCAATCGAAATTTCTCTGAAAAATTTGCCCATATCTTCGTATGTCATGACAGAATCGTGGGAACCGTTCCACGGATTTGACACTCTGTACATTTCATTTCCGCCTTTATCTTTGAACGGAATAATTCTGTATGCATGTCTTGAATACATACTCATTGAACGGTCTAATTTCTTTTCAATCGCTGAGCGTCCGGATCTTGTGCCGCCGCAAATTATGTATTCTTCCGCATCATCAAAATGACTCAAAATTTCTTTTGCTTCAGGTGTGCCAAACTCCGTAAAAGATGGTTCATATCCGAAATCTTGGAATACATTTTCAGGAAAACCGCCCTCTCCACGATAATAATCAGCTGAAGATTTATAATACATTCCCGTTGATTTTCCGATGTTATCAACATTTCTGAAAATACCTACTCCGTTTTGATCGGTAATGATTTTTCTGTTTTCATCCCGTTCAAAAACCATTTTCGGAGTTTTTGAGTTTCTGTCTTCATCAAACGTTCTTGCACTGATTTCATAATCGTCAAGTTTTCTTTGCAATGATGTTTTCGTTTCTTTGTCCTCAGCATTTGAAAGCTGTTCTTTTAAAGAGTTTACGGCTTTATCATAACCTGTTTTATACTGTTGAATAGCATCATATTCTTCTTTATAACCAAAAGCGTGTTCAAGAAGTTGAAAACCTGTCGCTCCAACCAATAACTTGCTTTTTTCGGCAGTTTTCTTTAATTCCGCATTTTCCGCAACATATTCATAATCACTGTTCGGGAACTTGATTTTTACGTTTTCTCCGTCTTGTTCAAAACATTGCAAAACTCTTGCTCTTGAATTGGGATTGTCCATCATTGCGTTAATTGCCGATAAATAATAACAGTCGCCTGCTTTATTTTGTGCCGATGCAAACCTTTCCGCCGCAGGAAACAACGATAAATACATATCCCTGTTCAACTTAAGTTGCTCAGCTTCTCCGTCTTTATTTTTGATAAAAACGTTTTCTTCTCCGTCAACCGCAAAAACATCTCCGACTTCAGATTTTGCCAAAGCCTCGTCTTTATTGGTTCTTATCGGAACATATCTGTCGTTTACTTCGACTCCGTCTGCTTTCGCTTCATAAATCATTACGACATCTTTTTCCATCGAATCAGACATCATTCCGTCTGCACAAATAAACTTAATCGTCCGTTTGCTTAAATCTCCGTCTTTGACAAGTCCGAAAAGCATCTCTATATTGCTCGTTTCAACTGAGCCTTTTTCCATAACTTTAACGAGATTTTTTATATCTGACGGTTTTAAACCTATTCCTAACCCTGTCTTAAGCAAATATGATCTTGCTCCGCAAGGGTCAATTTTTTGTGTCATCGCTCGCCACAAAGAACCTGACACTTTTTCTGAACCGCTTGTTACACGGTCATTCACCGTTTCTTGTTGTTGCGGTTTTGCCGATTGAATTTTTTTATTATCGATAATTTGATTTATGTTATTTGTTGATGAAATTTGCATATTTAAACTTCTTTCTCGAGATATTTGTATTAAACACGATTTTGATTTTTTTTGCTACCTTTTTTAGGGTTTTTAATATTTTTTTACAAAAAAGTGTCTATTCTCCGCAAAAACCTCTGTCCATAATATCTTTTGTATATTGTTGATACAAAAATATCATATTATTTTTCTCCGTAAAATCTTTGAATAAATCAAAAATTTCGTAATAATGTTTCGGCACTTCAAATTTCCCCTTATATCCCAAAAGGTCGTTGTAGTCAATTTCAAATCTTATTCTGACAATTCCGATATCTTTCATTAAAGTTAAAAATTTTTGAGCTTCTTCAAGATTATCATTGATTTTGTTGACAACTATATAAGGAACTAAAATTCTGAAATTTTCATCCGTAGCTGCAAGATAACGCCGTAAATTCTCTACAAAAGTATCAAATTTATCCACACGCTTAATCTTTTTGTATGTTTCTCGGCAACCGCAATCAAGAGATGATATCATAAAGCCTTTATGTTCCGACAAACATTTTTCAATCATCGGTTGATAAATCAAATTGTTAGTTGTAAATTCAATTTCTTCGCAATCGTTATCCAATAAAAATTGAACTATCTCCTCAAATTCATCAAGGACACTCAAATCACCGCCTTGAAAATCTACTTTCATTAATTTCTTATTGCATTCCGCATCCCCAAGTTCGTAAATTTGTTTGATTATCGGCAGTGCGTGATAAAAGTCGGGAGTTCTCGGAGTTTCTGTAAAATCCCGATGATAAAATCTCAACCTTGCACAATACACACATTTACAATTGCAATGCGTAAAATGGTTCAGTACAATTTTTTTGTATCTGAAATCATCTCCTCGAGGTGTCGAACCTTCTTTTAAATAAGGACAACCTACGCAATCGGCAGGAATATCATTGTTTTCAAGCCTCTTGATAAATTCTGATTTTTTACGTTTAATCTCTTTCCAGTCAATTTCGGTTTCATTAGTCGGGTTTTCGAGAAAAATCGGACCTTGAAATCCGGAACAGCAACTCTCTATTTTTTGCGGATAAAAAGTAAGATTATGATTTATCTGTTCACACCACATTATCAATTACCTCCGAAATACCCTTGTGCCATAACGTTTTCCGTATGAGTAAACAACGTCAACTGCACATTGTTTTCAAGGCAACGTTTTTTGAAAATTTCTAACAAATCATAATAGTGAGAAGGAATTTCAAACTTTCTTTCCGGATGCATCATAATGTCACGATAATCAATCTCAAACGACACTGTCGGAATCCCGATTTCAAACATTAAATCAAGAAACTTATTAACCTCTTCTTCGTTGTCATTTATACCTTTTACGGTTATGTACTTAACAAAAATGTAAGCGTTTTTGCAAGCCTCTTTGTATTTTTTTAAATTTGCTATTGTATGTTCAAATTTATCAACCCGTTTAAGCTTCAAATACGTTTCTCGGCAACCGCAATCAAGAGAGGTCATTAATTCGGCTTTTCCTTTTTTAAACAACTCCGCAATTAACGGCTGATAGACAATATTGTTTGTCGTAAATCTGATATAACCCACGTTATGAGCCATAAGCTCTTCTAAAATTCCGTTAAATTCTTCTAATACGGAAATATCTCCGCCCTGAAAATCAACAAATAAATCATTGTCCGTGACGAGCAAATCTTTTTCATACATTTCCCGAAGAATAGGTAACATATCGTAATAATCACTGTTTTGGGCTTCTCTTGTGACTTTTCCGATTGAAAATTCATTTCTTGCACAATAAACACAACTGCAATTGCAATGAACCCAATGACTTATTATCAATCTCGAAAATTTCGGCGAAAAACAGTTATTATCACAAGGTTTTAGATTGAAACAACCTTGACAGTTTTTCGGAATAACTCCGTTTTCCATTTGCTCGAGTGCTTCTTTTTTGATTTTGATAATTAAATCTGTGTCAATTTTTTCCCCGTTATAATTCGGATAATAAACAGGCCCGAGCTGACTTGAACAACAGGATTGGATTTGGTTATGAAAAAATGTAATTTCATTTTTCAATAAATCGCAAGTGCAACAGTTCATTTAGCAACCCACCATGTCCGCACAGGGATTTTCTCCTTTAAAATTTTCATCTTCCTGCATGCGTTTTCGCCACAAATAGATTGCGTTTTCAATATAATCGAGTTTTAAGAAATCTTTCCTCCAACTTTCAATAAAATCAAGCATTTCAAAGAGATTTTTCGGCATCGGATTGTTGGAATTTTCATTCCACCAATTATACTCAACCGCAATTCTAATCCATCTGCAACCAACCTCTTTTGCCTTTTGTGCAAACGCTCTAAATTCTTCGATAGAGTCGTTAATTCCCGGAATGATAATGTATTTTAAAATTACATAACCTTTGTTGCAAAACGTGTCTTGAACCCCTGCAGCAGCGTATTTTGCCATGTTTTCCCAAACTCTGTCAAAAGCCTTAACTCGCTTAATTTTTTCATAAGTTTCTTTTGTTCCGGAATCAACAGAAACAAGAATGTTTGCTCTTGATTTTCGCATTGCTTCAGCTATAACTTCCGAATAAATAATTCCCGATGAAAAGAAATGAATCCAATAATCATCACTCATTACGAAATTGACAAGGGCTTCGAGTTTTCCGTTGTCGTATTCCGTGCACTCTCCGCCGCAAACATCAAAAGTTGTATGTCTTAAAAGATTTTTTTCTTTTAGTGCCGTTAAAATCGGCATAACATCGTAACTGCGGAATTTATTGTAGTGTTCCTTTTCCTCTGCAAACCAACAATAATAACAATCGCAAGAACATTTGGTTTCGTTTGCAACTGCAATAAATTCAATCCCCGGTTCATCGGGCCAATCTTTTTCTTCAAGGTTTGAACAACCGATACACTGTTCGGGAAGTTCGCCACGCCTCATCATGTCAACATAATGATTGCGAAGCTCAAGATATTTATCTGCGTCAAAAGGGCCGCCGTAGTAATCTTTTGCCCAATAAATTTTATACCCCGGAGTACAAGGCTTTACATCATTTCTTCCAAAAGCCATTCCGCTTTCTAAGAGTAAACAACTAACGTATTTCATACCTTTAATTCTACCTTTTTTACAACTTTATGTCAAAAAATATCTGTTTTTAATCTTCTTCAATAAAAAACCGGACTTGTAAAAAATCCGGTTTCTAAGAAAATTTTAACAAGACTATGCTGAAATTTCTTCTTTGAGTTTATATTTGTCTTGATATTTATTAAATTCTCTCGTAAATTGTTCATCTTCGCCTGTTTTGATTGCGTTAAGATAATTATGCATATCAAGTTGAGAGGATTTGATTTGAATTGTACAAGCCGCAATATTTGAGCAATGGTCTGAAACTCTTTGATAACAATTTAAGAGGTCTGAAAGTTTGAAGCCCAATTCGATTGTACAAATACCGTCTTGCAAACGTTTAATATGGCGGTTTTTAATCTCAAGAACCATACCGTCAATAACTTGTTCTAACGGTTCAACTTTCGTTGCACAATTCATATCGTTTGTTTCAAATGATTCACGAGTTAATTCGATAATTTCGTGCAGTGCATCTTGCAAGACATTTAATTCGGCAAGTGCATCGGGTGAAAAATGAATATTCTTTTCGTGCATCTCTTTTGCTACATAAGTGATGCTGAGTGCGTGATCGCCAATTCTTTCAAAATCACTCAACGTATGCAATAACTTTGAAATTTCATTTGCATCACGTTCGGAAAGTTCCGTACCCGACAATTT
>CAZOGS010000006.1:6219-26698 GCA_964579375.1 uncultured Muribaculaceae bacterium | reverse complement strand
ACCGATTTTACGCTATAATACTTCCGATTTACAGATAAAGAAAGGACTTTTTTATGTGGGAAAAGAATATTGACATAAACCAAGTTGCTGAAATCAGAACGAGAACGACTGTATACTTTGGTGTCGGTGCTATCAACAAAATTCAAGACATCGCAAAAGATTTGAAATCAAAAGGTATCGACAAAGTTATCGTCATGTCGGGAAGAAATGCTTACAAAGCAACAGGTGCTTGGGATGTCGTTGAAAAAGCTTTAAAAGACAATTCCATCGGCTATGTAAACTTTGACAAAGTTACACCTAACCCTACAACTCATCACGTTGACGAAGCAACGGCAATGGCAAAAGAATTTGGTGCAAAAGCCGTTATCTCAATCGGCGGCGGTTCTCCGACCGATGCGGGAAAATCAGTTGCGATTTTGCTCGAAAATGAAGGCAAAACGGCAAGTGATTTGTATGAATTTAAATTCACTCCCGAAAAAGCTGTACCTATCGTTTCAATTAACTTGACCCACGGAACGGGTACTGAAACAAACAGATTTGCGGTTGTTACCGTTCCCGAAAAAAATTACAAACCGGCAATCGCTTACGACTGCATTTATCCGATGTATGCAATCGATGACCCTGCGTTAATGGTTAAACTTTCTCCGAAACAAACAAGATACGTTTCAATTGATGCAATCAACCACGTCGTTGAAGCCGCAACATCAAAAGTCGCAAGCCCTTATACCGTAACTCTTGCGGCTGAAGTTGTTAATTTGGTAACGAGATATTTGCCCGATGCAATCGTAAATCCCGAAGATTTGACGGCAAGATATTATCTTGCATATGCCGCAACAATGGCAGGTGTTTGCTTTGATAACGGATTGCTTCACTACACTCACGCTCTTGAACATCCGCTCAGTGCCGTAAAACCTGACCTTTCTCACGGTTTGGGCTTGGCAATCTTGCTCCCCGCCGTAATTAAGGCTATGTATAACGACAAAAAGGATGTCTTGAATTATATTTTAGCTCCGATGATTTCTGATTTTGAAAATCAAACTCCGCTAAAAGTGGCTCAAGATGTTCAAAATTGGCTCGCTTCGGTCGATGTAAAAGAAAAACTTGAAGATATCGGATTTACCGCTGATGACGTTGATAAATTGGTTGATTTGACCTTCGAAACACCGTCGTTAGCAGGATTGCTCGGTATCGCTCCTTCGGGAAATTCTCCTGAAATCGTTAAACAAATTTATACAGATTCTTTAAAAGCTCTTTAATCTGTGAATTTTATGAGAAACGCAGGATTTAAACAGTCCTGCGTTTTTTATTGTGATAAGTTTGTGAAAATTATTAAAAAAAAAACGACCCTTTCGGGTCGTTTTTCAATAGAAATCAGTATTTTGTTTATGCCTTTTCGGCTTTTTCCGCTTTTTCCGCTTCTTGCTTTTCGTAAGCTGCTCTTACGTCATCTACCGTAACGGTGTGTGAGCCTCTTGTTTTTCTCATGTTTTCAATCGTTTTCGGAGTAAGAACTTCAAGTTTCATTCTTCCGCCGGATTCCTTCGTGAGAGAAGCTTTTACGTCAACCGGCCAATCATTGTAATCGGAACCGATTTCTCCGTTGATAATACGAGCTTCAATGTGTTCAATATGTTCTTGAGCTTTTCTCGGATATTCGGGGTGAACTTTAAGCCAATCCGCATAAGGCATGCTTCCTCTCGGGTTGTTACATCCTGCACATTCCGCAATGTAGTTTGCTGTGTTGTCAGGGCCGCCCAATGAGTGCGGATGGATGTGTTCTGCCGTTGTTAATGCTGTTGAGAATAATCTTCTTGAAATATCTTCGCACTTTTTGCCTTGATATTTGCTGTAAATTCTTTCAACGTGATTGAATGTTTGCGGCAAGTCCATTGCGATATCTTGAAGTTGTGCTTGTTGTTCTTCGTTAAGTCTTCCGCTTGCTTTTTCTAATTTTTCAACAAAAGTTGAACGGTCGATACCTCTCTTGCTGTCAATATTTCCTCTTGCTTCTTCAATGATTTTTGCCACAGGGTTTTCGTCTGATTTGAAAGCTTCGGTTGCAGCTGAACCAAGTTTGTCAAGAATTCCGCTTGCGTATTGACCTGTCAATTCACGAAGATTTCCGCTTGTTTGTTTCATACAATCTGAAACATTTCCTCCTGATTTTTTTGCTTGATTTGCAAGAATTTCGCCAACGCATTTTTCGTCAGAACGCATATACTTGCTGTATTCTTTTAATGTTGCCGCCAATTTGTCACCGCTTGTCGATTGAACACCTTTTTTGCATACAGCAAGGTCTTCTTCTCTCAACATCGGTCTTCCGCAGCAGCAGCAAGGTACGTCAGGAAGCTTCTTCGGTGCAAAATTGCTTGTTTTACAGTGATGTCCGCCAAATGAAACACCTGCTGAAAAATACGATTTTAATGCTCCTCCGTCACCTGCTTTTTTAGGTTCTGCACTTACTTGTGCTGTTTGTTCTTCTGCCGGTTTTGCTACCGTTTTCGTTTGTTGAAGAACATTCGGTTGAATTGTTTTGATTCCGTTAAGATTCATTTTTTACCCGATTTCTATTTATTTACTACTGTTAAACACACATGTTTGTTCTACTTTCATGTAATAACAAAAAACCGATTTTTTTTGTTATTTATCAAAAAAACTTTTTTGAAATTGTTACATAAGTTAACAATATAATTTTCCTTTTCCAAAATAGTTCTATCTAATCATTATTGTCTTAGAATTAGGTGCTGATTTTATCGCTTCTCTGACTGCTTTTGCGGGTATTTTCATTTGTGCACCTCTTTTTTTAGTAAACGTTTTTGTCTGTTCGTTAAACGATGGCATGTTATAAGACAAAATTGTGATATCAGGAACTTCTAACAGATATTTTGGAGCATTCGGATTAAAATAATTCTTAAATTGTTCCAAATAAACATATTTTCCGTTTTTATCCTGATACAAATTTGCAGTTACACTTCTTAATGAAATTTCGTTGAATTTTATCGTTTTCATTAACAAAGGAATTGCAGGAATTTCAAAGACAGCAGATCTTGCTTTTAAAAACTGCATCTTTTCTTCATCAAGTCTTCCTTCCGGATAGATAAGTTTGAAATTTTTATATCTTACCCCTATGGCAAGCTGCGGTGTTGTGTAATAATATGAATTTGAATAATCTATTTTAAAACCTATTTTCGGTTGAAGAAAATCATTTACGTCGGTTGCCGTGATTTTAAAATTTAAAACTGCCGGAACAACATACATCCAACTCAAATACAACGCAGAAAAAACGAAAAATACGATAAGAATTACACCATGCTTTCTTAACAATCTTTCCAACCTTGATCTTTTTTTGACAATTCTTTTTTCTGTCTTTGTTGTGTTTGTGGTTGATTCTACTTGTTTTTTGGGGGCTTCCGTCGCAGATTTAATTACCGTATTTTCATTTGGAATACTTTTAGCTTTAACATTTACTTGGTGAATACTTCTATCAACATTGTCTTTATTTGTTGTCGGCGCAAGTTTTTCAATTTCTTCTTTATAGTTAATTTTCTTCGGCAAATCGGGATTTTGCGGAGTTTGTTCTCCTTGAGCGGGTTTACGTACCACTTTTTTTACAACCTTTTTGACGACTTTTTTTGTCGGTTGTCCGTTTTGAGGAGTGTTTTGATTATTTTCATTTAGCTTAGATGTTGTTTTTTTGACAACTTTTTTCACAATTTTTTTAGGTTGATTAGGTTGTTTCGAATTTTCTTGTTCCATTTCAGCCCCTGATTTTCCACACAATAAACTAAGTCATTAATAATTATATAACATTGTAGCTATTATGCAATATGTAAGGCGGAAAAATTTCGCTTTATTCATAATATTTACAAAAAAGAAGGTATATAATATCATGTATATTGAAATCGGAGTTATATAATGGCAAAATTTATCAGTTGTAATTGTGTAGAACATGAAGTCGTTCTTGACCATATGAATGCAATAAGACATTGCAGTAACCACAACCTCGAATTTGGCGGTCGTCCCATAATCTATGATTATTTTGACGGTACTAATTTCACAAAAGAAGATTTCTTCAAAAGAAAATGGGTTCATCGTCAAATGTTTCGTAACGGTCAGTGTCCGTCGACCTGTAAAAATTGCTTTCACCTTTCCGAACGTGAGTGGACTGATGATAATTACATTGATTTTATTCTTTTAACTCCTTGGGCGGCATGTAATTCTAAATGTATTTATTGCCCTGTTTGCACGGATGAAAATGTTCAAAAAAACACGAAAAAATACGATTATTATTCCGTTGTAAAATACATGATGGAAAATGATTTTTTTATTCCCGAAACAATTTTTGATTTCGCAGGCGGTGAGCCTACAATGTACGAACGTTTTGATGATATTTTGGAATTGATTTTTGAAAAAGGTTACAAAAATGTTGTAATTCATACAAACGGTATAAAATATTCCGAAACGGTTGCAAAACTTATTCATCACGGTCAATGCAAAGTATTAACCTCGATTGACTCGGGAAACAGAGAGTTGTATCACAGAATAAAACGGGTAGATGAATTTGATAATGTAAAAGAAACTCTCCGCAAATATGCTGCCGCTCAATGCGTTAAACCAAATGCAATGAGAGCAAAGTATATCTTGGTTCCCGGAATAAACGACACAGAAGAATACATAATTGAGTGGCTTGATATGTGTCGTGAGTTAGGTATTATTTCGGTAATTCTCAACCTCGATTTCAATTGGATTATCAATAATACAGACCTTGCATACAAACAAAAAGACATGCCTCGTTCTCCCGAAAATACAACGATGCATCTTTACGATTTGATTGAATTTACAAAATCAGAGGCTTCAAAAAGAGGTATAGTAACTTCTTTATACGGTGAGATTTTTACAATCAAAACTCTCGTTGAGGGTGAAGTTACGTTGAATGTCATAGATGATTAGGATTTGATAAGATGATATTAGTTACAGGCGGTGCGGGTTACGTTGGCGGTCATTGTGTTCTTGAGTTGCTCAAAAACGATTATGATGTTGTGATTTTTGACAATTTATCAACCGGACACATTGAAACAGTCGAAACTCTTAAAAAATTCGGTAATGTTGACTTCGTTCAAGGTGATTTAACAGATGAAAACAGTATTGCTGAAGTTTTTTTAGGCAGAAAAATCAATGCCGTATTGCACTTTGCCGCATATTCTCAAGTCGGAGAGTCTGTCATTGCCCCTCAAAAGTATTATATCAACAACGTTTGCGGAACTTTAAATCTTTTAAAGGCTATGTTGCAAAATAATGTCAAGAAAATAGTTTTTTCTTCAACAGCCGCAACATACGGCAATCCAAAGTACGTTCCGATTGCTGAAAATCATCCGCAAGCTCCGATTAACACGTATGGAAACACAAAATTATTCATAGAAAAGATTATGGATGATTATGACAAAGCTTATGGACTAAAGTCGGTAAGGTTGCGTTATTTCAACGTCGCAGGGGCAAATTCGGATTGTGTAATCGGAGAGTGGCATGACCCTGAAACACATTTAATTCCGAATATTTTAAAATCTGTTTTCGAGAACGGTAAAACTTTCAAAATGTTTGGTAGTGATTATGAAACTAAAGACGGTACTTGCGTTCGGGATTATATCAATGTTGAAGATTTGGCAAACGCCCACATTCTTGCGTTAAAATACCTCGAAAACGGCGGCAAAACTGATTTCTTCAACCTCGGAACAAAAGAAGGTAATACGGTTAAAGAAGTATTTTCCGTTTGTGAAAAAATTGTCGGAAAATCAATTTCTGTAGAAATAAATCCCCGTCGTGAAGGTGATCCGGCAACTTTAGTTGCTGACAATACAAAAGCAAAAAATATCCTTGGTTGGCAGCCGAAAAAAACGTTGACCGACAGCATAGAAACCGCTTATCGTTGGGAAAAAAGTTTTTACAAAAAAACCTGCTTATAAAATAGCAGGTTTTGTCGAAAATTGATTGTTTTTTACAAATATCTCAGGGCGGCTTCTTTCATTTTTTCAAAGTCGGGTTCTTTTCCCGTGAATATTTTGAAAGCCTTTTGTGCTTGATAAACGAGCATGTCAAGTCCGCCTATCGTGTACAATCCTAAATCTTTTGCCGTTTTAAGATAGATAGTTTCCGTCGGATTGTAGACCAAATCGTAAATAATTGCGGATTTATCGGCTTTTTCAAGCAAAGAAGCTGCAATCGGCATTTTATCTTTATTTTCGCCGACAGTGCCGAGCGGAGTAGTATTTACAATAATTGAATATTCTGAAATATCAGTTATTGTTTGCACCATTTTGCAGGTTGTTTTTTTGAATTTTGTATCCATTAAACCCTTTAATTCTGCAGATTTTTCAAGACTTCTTACTCTAAAATCAATATTTGCAACTTTCATCATAACAAGTGCAACCGCAACCGCTCGTGCCGCTCCGCCGTTTCCGAGGATGAGAGCTTTTTTGCCCTCTAAGTTTGCTCTCATTTCTTCGGGGATTGCCTCCGTAAAACCGTAAATATCCGTGTTATAACCGTACATTTCACCATTCGGCTTAATTTTTACACAGTTTGTACAACCCGCATAATCAACAAGCATATCCCAAAGGCTAAGCTGTTTTTTTACATCGACTTTGTACGGAATTGTTACGTTAAATCCTGAATATCCATCCTTCTTAAGCTGTTCGATTGTTTCTTTTAATTTTTCGGGCGGAACATCAATAACGTCATATTTTCCCTCTAAACCTACAGATTTAAAGCCTGCCGTATGTATTGCTCCCGACAGGGAGTGTCCGAGAGGATGACCTAATAGTGCTGTTTTAATCATTTTTTATTTCCTTTGTATAAGAACATTCTTTGTTTGAGCAAAGATGTTTTTCTGATTTTTTAGTAACTTTTTTGACCAAAATTGAGCCGCATTCGGGGCATTTTTCTTCAATCGGTTCATCCCAAGATACAAAATCGCAATTCGGATATTTGTTGCAACCGTAAAAAATTCTGCCTCTTTTTGACTTCCTTACAATGATATCACCGCCGCATTTCGGGCATTTTACCCCGATTGATTTTTGAACGCTTTTTCTGTTTTTGCAATCGGTGCATTCGTGGTAAGGTCCGTAAGGTCCGACTTTCGCAATCATATCACCGCCGCATTTTTCGCATTTTTCCTCAACGGGTTGTTCGGTCGGTTGAGTTGTATCTGCGTTTAGCGGCATCATTGTTTTGCATTCGGGATATCCCGAACATCCTAAAAATTGTGTTCCCCAACGGCTTGTCCTTACAACGAGCGGTTTTCCGCAGTTCGGGCAAGTTTTTCCGGAGTCAATGACAATTCGTTCCATGTTTTCTCTTGCAGAATTAACAATTTCAACAAACGGTTCATAAAAATCTTTCAAAACTTGTGTCCAATTTAGTTTATCCTCGGCAATTTCGTCAAGTTTCGCTTCCATTCCCGCCGTAAAATCATAATCAACAATTTCTTTAAAATATTTTGTCAATTGCGAAGAAACGGTTTTGCCTAAAATTGTCGGTTTTAAAGCCTTTTCGATTTTTTCGACATATCCTTTTGTTTGAATTTTCGAGATAATCGGGGCATAAGTACTCGGTCTGCCGATACCGTATTCTTCAAGTGCTTTGACAAGAGAAGCTTCACTATATCTTGACGGCGGCTGTGTAAAGTGCTGTTTCGGATTTAATTTCTTTAATTTTTGAGTTTCTCCCTGTTTAAAATCGGGAAGTTCTGCGTATTCCTGTGTATCTTCGGAATCGGTATAAACCTTTAAAAATCCGTCAAAGAGCAATTTTGAAGCACCTAATCTGAATGTATAATCACCGGCTTCAATTTCTATTGACGTGTTTTCAACCGATGCATTTGCACATTGAGAAGCCATAAAACGTTCCCAAATCAGTTTATAAAGCCTATATTGTTCACTCGTTAAGAATTTTTTTACACTTTCGGGTGTTTTTGCAATGTAAGTCGGTCTGATTGCTTCGTGAGCATCTTGAACCTGTTTGCTGTTACCTTTTGTATAAACATTCGGTGTCGATGGATAGTATTTTTCTCCAAAATTATTGATAATGTATTCTTTTGCGGCATCCCGTGCATCATCGGAAACACGAACAGAGTCCGTTCTCATATAGGTTATTAAACCTGTAGGCCCATCTTGACCGATATCGATACCTTCGTACAATTTTTGTGCAATTTGCATCGTCTTTGAAACACCGTACGAAAGTTTATTGCTCGCTTCCCGTTGCAAAGTCGATGTGATAAACGGTGGTTGCGGTTTCTTTACGGAATTTTTCTTTGTGATTTTATCTGTAATGTACTTCAATTCGGGATTTTGAAGATATTTAACAATTTTATTGCTTTCTTCTTCCGATTTTATTTCGATTTTTTTGCCTAAATATTTTACAAGGTCTGCGGAATATGTTTTTTTGTCCTTTTCAAAATCCGCTGAAATTGTCCAATATTCTTCAGGCACAAACGCTTCTATCAACTCTTCACGTTCACAAATCATTCTTAGAGCAACACTTTGAACCCTTCCTGCGGAAAGTCGGTTATTCCTCAATTTCTCCCATAATACAGGGCTGATTTTGTAACCTACAAGTCTGTCAAGAATTTGTCTTGTTTGTTGTGCTTTAACTTTTTGATAGTCTATACTTCTGAAATTTTCCACGGCATGCACAATTGCCTTTGGAGTGATTTCATTAAACTCAATTCGAAAAACTTTTTCATCAGGCACATCAAGAACTTCTCTTACGTGCCAAGCTATTGCCTCTCCCTCACGGTCAGGATCGGATGCAAGGTAAACTTTTGCACAAGATTTTGCAAGGTCGTTGAGTTTTTTTACAACTTGTTTCTTCTCGGGTATAACTTCAAATGTCGGCTTAAAATTGTCGGCAACATCAAACCCTAACACTTTCGGCGGAAAATCTCTGATATGACCGTAACTTGCTTCAATAACGTATTCATCACCCAAAATTTTTCTGATTGTTTTCGTCTTAGCTGGGGACTCAACAATTACAAGTGCTTTACCGTTATCGGATTTTTTTGAGGATGTTTTCGTAGTTTTTGTGACGGTTGACTTAGCGGCGGTCGATTTGGCTGTCGTTTTTGTTGTCTTCTTTGTCGCTTTCGTTGCTGTTTTTGTCTTCTTTGTTTCTGTTTCTTTTGATTTTGCTGCCATTTTTTTGCCTGTTATACGGCGGAGTACGTTCCGCCTTCCGTTTGAATTATGTAATCTGCTATCTCAAGTCCTGTTAATATTATCATTAAATTGTCCGCTTGAAAACCCGTTTTGAGTGCAATTTCATCAATTGTTAAAGAATCTTGACGTAATATTGTCAAAACTTTGTTTTCTTCTTCCGAAAGATTGGCTGTTTCGTGTGAATTTTCTTCTTTCTTCGGGGTTTTCTTCTTTAAATCCCAACACATATTATTGAGCAGGTCATCTCCGCATGTAACTATTCCCGCCCCCTCTTTTAAGAGTTTATAAACGCCTTCCGTTGCAGGGTTCGAGATTGCTCCGGGGATACACATCAATTCTCTGTTTTGCTCTAAACATAACCTTGCCGTAATCAGTGCTCCGCTTTTTAATGCCGCTTCCGCAACCAATGTACAAGGTGAAATTCCGCTTACTATCCTGTTTCTTTGAGGAAAATGAAAAGCAATCGGGTCGGAATGTATCGGATATTCGCTCAGAATTAAGCCGCCATTGTTAATAATGTCATTGAAAAGCCCTTTGTTTTTCGCAGGGTAAATCCTTTTTAACCCCGAACCGAGAACAGCAATGGTCGCAAGATTGTTATCTAATGCCGCCTGATGTGCCGTCGTATCTATTCCGAGAGCAAGTCCCGAAACAATACAAATGTCTGAATTTTTGTATTCCGATATTATTTTTGAAAGAGTTGCTCTGCCTGTTGCCGAACATTTTCTTGAACCGACAACTGCAATGTTGTATCTCGATTTAAACAACTCCCTGTTGCCTTGAAAATAAAGCCACATCGGCGGGTCTGCAATTTGCGTCAGTAATTCCGGATAATCAAGGTCATCATACGTAAGTAAATCAATTCCCGATGAAATCAGCTTTTCAAGCTCTTCGTCAGGGTCAATTTTATCCCGTATTCTTAAAAATTTATCTGCCTTTTCGGGTGTCATTCCTTCGATTTTGAAAAGAATTGATATGTCACTTTCCCACGCCGATTGAATATCTCCCGTAATGTCATATAATTTTTTGACAAGGCGACTTCCGAAATATTCGTTTGAAGCAAATGCAGCATAAAATTTGTGGTTTATTAACATGACTTATCTCTTAATCGGATAGTATCATAAAAACCATTGTTTTTGCAATCAGCTTAAACTAAACCTTCTTTGAGTGCCTTAACTGCGGCTTGCGTTCTGTCATCTACAACAAGTTTTTGAATAATACTGCAAACATGTGCCTTCGCCGTATGCTCACTGATGCTGAGCAAGTTTGCAATGTCGTTGTTCGATTTTCCGTCAACAACTAATTTTAAAACTTCATATTCACGCTCCGTTAAATTCGCATGCTGTGACCGAAACGCCGCTCTACCTGTCTGTTTTACGGGAATTGTCGTTCCTCCTTTTTCTCTTATTGCGGGAACAATATGAGGGTCAAGCCATACTGCACCGTCGTTTACCGACTTTATTACCATTTTTAAAATTTCCGTATTGATATCTTTTATCACATACGCATAAACTCCGAGCGAAAGTGCCGATGTGACCTCATTAATGTCCGTGTGTGACGTTAAAATAATAATTTTCATCGACGGATTTTTTTCTAAAATGGTTTTGCTTGCCTTTATGCCGTTTATGTCATTAAAACCTATATCCATTAAAACAATATCAGGCTTGTGTATTAAAGCTTTTTCAACCGCTTCTTTCCCGCAAGCTGCTTCCGTTATGACCTTGAAAGCTCCGTCCTCTTCAAATAATGTCTTTAACCCAACACGCATAAGCTTGTGATCTTCCGCTAACATAAGACTAATCGGTTTGTTCATAGTTTTTCCCCTCTTTTCTATACTATAAACTACCGTCTGCAAATGATTATTCCCCAAAAATTTTTGCCCCTGCTCAATCGGACTTCTCTAAAAATAAACAGAAAAAAATATATTTACTTTAAAAATAAAATAAATATTTCTTAAATATTTTAAATAATGTCGTTGATTTAATCGCTTTTGAAATAACTTTTGTTTTAATCAGTCAAAATATTTTAAAATATACGTTGACCCTGTTCGTGCGTTTCTTTTGAGGTTATGCAATTTTGCAAAATTTTATGATGATTTCGCTCGCTCTTATCTGTTTTCCGAATTGATTTTCCAAAAGAAAATTTTTAAACTGAATTTTGTTCCAAAATGGTACGCATTTGGGCAAAAATTTAGAATAACAAAATTAGCTTATTTCTGCTTCTTTTTATGAAAAATAATATCAAAAACTTTATACATTTCTTAATTATTCAAAACAAAAATTAATTCTATAACTCGATTTTTTCAACGTTAATTAAATCAATAATTGTCATATTAAACGCATTCGCTATTTTTTCAAGAGTGACAATTGTCGGCGAAATGATATTTCTTTCTATTTTGCTGACAGTACTTCTGTCTAAGTCAGCAAGTTCGGCAAGCTGCTCTTGTGTTAAGTTACGTTTTATTCGCTCAATTTTAATTTTCATGCTTATTTTTTTGTGCATCATGTGTATTATAATACTCATTTGACAGAGAATAATCAATGTATTATAATAATCATAAGTGATTATAGTACGCATGAGGTGATTATATGAATAATTGTGAAAAAGAAAATCAATTTGGTGATTTTGAAGATTATTTAGCGGAAATATATACGCCATTGAAAAGTATAGATGTAATTGTCGAAACGATTGAGAGAAAAATCAATGAAGATTGAAATTTTCTTGAAACAAACCGAAAGAGTGCCGAAGAGTTATTATCTTTTATTTATTCACTCAAACTTGTCACTAAGGAATTATTAATAAACAGAAAAGAGCAAGTAAATAATTTGTTTTTATAGCAAAAAAAAAGACCCTTCTGGGTCATATAGTCTTATAAGAACTGCCCTTTCGGGCGATTTTTATTATGTTGTGTGTTTGTGTGTCTGTTGTGTTTTTAGTTAAATAGGGTTTTTTAAATCTTGTTTAATTGTATCTCTTACACTTATTATAATAACACACATTAAATGTAAAAAGTACACTTGTTAATAATATTGTTACAAAACTTAATAAAGTTAAAAATTATTCAGTAGCTGTAAGTGTTTGAGCTTTTTATTTTTATGTTAAGTTTTCACAACATAATATTTTTTTGTAAGAGATACGAACAAAAAGTAAGGGGGGATGATTTTATTTTTCCGTTATTTCGTTTGATTTGTCACGAAAAGCTTTATAGACTCGTTCGGCTTGAGAAGGAGGAAGAAGCAGGGCAATTTCCGGAAGAGAAAGTGTTGATAATTTTTTAACATCTCTGAAGTTTTTTCTTATAACTTTTTTACTTTTTTCGGAAAGTCCTTTGATGTTATCCAAAATAGATTCAAGTGCGGATTTTTGTCTTAAACTTCTGTGGAACGTGATTGCAAAACGGTGAGCTTCGTCCCTAATTCTTTGGAAAAAATAAAGTTGTTCGGAGTTTTTCGGAAAAATCACGGGGGTTGATTGGTGCGGAACAAAAATTTCTTCCTCTCTTTTTGCAAGAGAAACGAAATTGATATCGTTTATTCCCATCCCCTCAACAATTTCGATGACGCTTGAGAGTTGACCTTTTCCTCCGTCAATTATTATCAAATCGGGATAATTTTCGGGTGTCAATTTTGAAAGACGTCTTGATAAAACTTCTTTCATTGATTGAAAATCGTCTGGTTTGCCGACTTCGACGGTTTTAATTTTGAATTTTCTGTACTCGGATTTTGCGGGCAAACCGTTAATAAAAACGACCATGGATGCCACGGTGTTTGTCCCTTGAATATGAGATATATCGTAGCATTCAACCCGATGCGGAAATCTTTGTAACTTTAATTTTTCGCAAATATAAGCTCCGACTTTGTTATAATCTTCGGAAATTTGTTTCATCCTTGAAAGTTTAATTTTTTCGTGGAAATAATCTGAATTTTTTTTCGCAAGCTCGACTATATCTTGATTTGACTCTGTTATTTCCGTTATAATTTTGACTTTGGAACCTTTAAGACCCGTTAACCATTTTTCGACTGTTTTTAGTTCCGAATTTTTAGTCGGGATAATAATTTCTTTGGGAATGTCAGTAGTTCTTGAGTAATACTCACTTAAAAAGGCATAAGAAATATCTTCTTCAACGTCAAAATCAGAAGAAGAAAGTTCAAAATCTTTTTTATCGGTCAATCTTCCGTCACGAATTTGAATTAGTGAAACGGCACATATACCGCCGCTTTCGGTAATTGAAACGACATCTTTATTTACGTTTGTCGACTCATAAACGACTTTTTGTTTTTCTATCGTTTTTTTGATGTCAAAGTATGCATCACGGTATTTTGCGGCTTTTTCAAATTCTTGTCGTTCCGAATAAAAAAGCATTTCTTTTTTTAGTTCTTCGATAAGTAAAAGCCTGTTTCCCGTTAAAAAAAGTTCAACATTATTGAGAATTTTTTTGTAATCTTCGGGTGAAATCAGTTTTTGGCAAGGAGCTGAACATTTTTTAATATCGTAGTATATGCACGGGCGATTTTTAAATTTCGGAGTTTTACATTGTTTCAGAGGAAAAAGTTTTTTCAGCAAATCCAACGTTGAATACATTGCTCCCGAATCGGTGTAAGGTCCGAAATATTTGCCTTTTTCCATATTAATATTGTGTTTTCGAACAATTATAATCCTTGGATATTCTTCGTTTGTTATTAAAAAATACGGGTATTTTTTGTCATCTTTCAATAAGACATTATATTTCGGTTTATATTTTTTGATTAAGTGTGCCTCTAAAATTAAGGCTTCTGTTTCCGTATTGGTAATAATAAATTCAATTTTTTCGATTTGCGGAACCATTACCCGTAATTTTGGCGTTTCGTGCGTCTTTTTAAAATATGAGCTTACTCTTTTTTTTAAGTTTTTTGCTTTTCCGACGTAAATAATTGTACCGTCTTTATCTAAAAAACGATACGAACCGGGTTTTTCCGGCAAAAGTTTTAATTGTTCGGAAATATTCTCCATAATTGAATTTTAACCCGATTTTCTTCTCTTTGCAAATGGGCAAATGTAAAAATTTTGCATAATTTGCAACAAAGTTGCTTCTTTCCCCGAAAAATTTGCTATAATTATTTATCATATTGTTTGAGGAAAAAATGGATTTACAAGAAAATATATTACTTTTTGATGATTACGATGAAGAATTAGATGAAGAGCTTGACGACGAAGAAGAAGAGCTTGCCGAAAAAGAACCGGAACATCATACTTATTCTTTCAAAAAAAATAACATAGAAACACTTTTTCAAAACTTGACCGAAAATCCGTCAGGTATGGAAAAGAAGGACTTTCGACTTACGTTAAGCAACATTTACGACATTGTTGACGACGAATTTGAAGGAACTTTTAATCAGCCTGTTTCTATCTTAAGAAGTACCGATTTTTATTTATACGAAGAAAATAAAAAACCGACAGTTTTTGTTTATCCGAAAAATAATTTTGATTTTTGGCTGAAATCGAAAGGTTCTCTTTACAGATTTGTCCCCAAAACAAAGGTAATTCACGGTGAAGAACAATACGGTTATGCAATTCCTCTCGATATTCTTTGGGAATATTTTTCTTGTTTTGCGGATGTTGAAAGCAACGAGGATTTGACTGAGTCTTATCTTGCCTTTAACAACCTCACTCAATTTGTTTTAAAAGCGGTACAAAAACTTTACTTCATTCCAAAAATTTTAAAATCGGAAAAACTCTTTTCTGTTAAATATGAACTGTTTTCTTTTACCTCGGAATTAGCTGAGTCTTTGAGAAAAATCAATGCAATCGATTTTTCAAAATGTTCCGAAATTAAAAAAACTAAAGATTATTTAATTGACAATTATTTAAATTACATTATTTTTAAGTATATCGGTCTTAAAGTTTCAAAATTTAAAGAATACAAAGCTGCGATGTATTTCTTGAAACCCTTGCAACAAAAAAGGTTTATTCGTTCAACAGATATCGCAACGGCTATTTCTGATTGGCTCGATGAAATTTACATCGGAAAATACGACATCGTTCCGGTTTTGAATATTTCAAAAGTAACGGAAGAAGATTTTGTTTTAACTATTACAATCAAGAATAAAGCAGATGAAAATAATCCCGAAATTTTGCCGATAGAAGTCCTTTATGAGGATAAAGAAACCATTTTTGATAAACCGGCAGATTTTGTCGTTTCCGTTATCGAAAAACAACTCAATTATGCTCTGAAATATTATCCAGAGCTTGAAACCTTGTTCGAAGAGGAAAATGACTTCAAGTTAAAAATGAATGTTAACGAAGTCTACAAAGTTATGGCAAATACAGCTTATTATTTGAATAAAGCGGGTATTGAGCTTATATTGCCGGAAGACTTCGGAAATATTGTTGTTCCCCGTGCTTCAATCAACGCTCGTGTTAAAGCCGGTCGTGAAGCTGAATTGGCTGAATTGTTGAATTTCGGTGCAAATAGTATGAATTTGAAGAATATTTTTGAATTCGACTACAAAATTGCAATCGGTGATGAAAAAATTTCGGTTGAAGAATTTGAAGAATTGACGAAAAACTCTAAGGGACTTGTTGCGTACAAAAACATGTACATTCTTATCGAACAGGATGAAGCGAAAGCCCTTATTGATAAGGTTAAAAATCCGACGATTGAAAATCTTACAAGAGCTGAACTTCTTCATGCCGCTTTGTCAGGCAATGTCAAAGATTATGAATTTGATTATGACAGTGCGTTTGCAAACATTTTGAAAGATTTGACGAAAGTTCAGGAAGTTACGACTCCGGAAGGTTTGAAAGCAAACTTAAGACCATATCAGGAAAATGGTTTGAGATGGCTCTATACGAATACCATAAAAGGTTTCGGTTCTTGTATCGCTGACGATATGGGGCTCGGAAAAACAATTCAGGTTATCAGTTTAATACTTAAACTTAAAGAAGAAAATAAAATCAAAGGTCAAGTTCTCGTCGTTTGTCCGACAACATTGCTCGGTAATTGGGTGAAAGAACTTAACGGTTTTGCTCCGAGTTTGAATGTTTCCGTTTTCCACGGGCCGGATCGTAAAATTGATGAAAAAGCGGATGTTATCATTACGACATTTGCCGTTTTAAGAATTGATATTGAGGAAATTAAGAAAAAACCTTGGGGAATGTTGATTGTTGATGAAGCTCAAAATATCAAAAATCCCGATACATCGCAAACCGTTGCCGTTAAATCATTAAAAGCGGAATACAAAGTCGCAATGACAGGTACTCCTGTAGAAAACAGATTGACGGAGCTATGGAGTATTTTCGACTTTATAAACAAAGGATATCTCGGAACAATAAGAGAATTTCAAAAACGTTATGCTGTTCCTATTGAAAAATTTAAGCAGACAAACAGAGCCGAAAAACTTAAATTGTCTATCTCTCCGTTCGTTTTAAGACGTCTTAAAACGGATAAGAGCGTAATCAGTGATTTGCCCGAAAAAGTCGTTCTCGATGAATACTGTTATCTTTCAAAAACACAAGCTGTGTTATATGAAAGTACTTTGAACAGTATAATGGGTCAAATCTCGGAAGCTCAAGGAATAAATCGTCGTGGTATGATTTTCAAACTCATCACAGCTTTGAAACAAATTTGTAACCACCCGTATCAATATAAAAAATCCGGTGAAATGACAAAAGATGTTTCGGGAAAATGTGATAAGTTTATTTCCGTTCTCGACGGAATTATGCAAAATAACGAAAAATCGGTCGTCTTTACCCAATACAAAGAAATGGGTAAAATATTAGTTCCGATTGTTCAAAACGAGCTTCAAACGACGCCGTTATTCTTCCACGGTTCGTTGAATACCTCTCAACGTGAAGCGATGCTTAAACAATTCCAAGAAGATGACGACAGCAAAATTATGATTTTGTCGTTAAAAGCCGGCGGTACAGGGCTAAACCTTACAAATGCAACAAATGTTATCCACTATGACTTGTGGTGGAATCCTGCCGTTGAAGATCAAGCTACCGACCGTACATATCGTATCGGACAAAAAAATAACGTTATGGTTCACAGGCTTATTACATTGGGTACGTTTGAAGAAAAAATTGACGAAATGATTAAAAAGAAAAAAGAACTTGTTAATATGGCTGTATTTGAAGGTGAAAAAACTATTACAGACCTTACGGACGAAGAAATTTACAACATTTTTACTCTTTCTTAGCAAAAATAAAAAGCGGTTCAAAAAACCGCTTTTCGTTTTTAAAATTAATAATGACCTCGCTCAAGAATTATTCCCGAGGTTGTATCAACCGTGTAATAAAACCTGCGTTCATTTTTATTTCTTTCTTTACATTCTTCAAGATAATAATTTACTAACTCCCGCAAATGCTCATCAACCGGCTGATTTTTTTTCGTTAAATAATCTCTGCAAAAATCCAAACATATTTCAATACTTTGGGCTCCGATTTCTTCACAGGTATCTAAGAAGTCTTTTACGTCTTTTTTCGTATCGTTATAGCCTTTGTCAATAATATAACGAACTCCGATTTTATTCGTTATTACTGCCTTTTCAATGTATCGGCGAAGATTTTCTTTGACTTGGTCAAATTTATCACGCTTTTTGATTTTTTTGAAAACTTCTCTTGAACCTGCCGAAATTGTAACGGCAAATCTTGTATTCGGATTTTGAATCATCTTTTCTATTGTATCTGAATAAACAATTCCCGATGACATTACGTAACCGAAGTAATATCCGTGTTCAAGCATCAAATCCATCAACTTCGGAAATTCATCCAAAATTACAACTTCCCCGCCGCCGATTTCAAATTCGAAATTTTCTGCCGGTGCCAAATAATTTCTGTCGTGCAATTCTTTTATGACAGGATATGCGTCATAATACATAGATTTTTGCACATTATCGGAAAATCCTTTTCTTAACGGAGCTTGAAAACAGTATTCGCACTCACAATTACAGTGAAGCCAATGGAAAATACTCAGTTTCGTAATTTGAGAGTTGTCTTCCCATTCTTTTTCAATGAAATTCGGACAATCTAAACAATTTTCCGGATAGATACCGTTTTTGCAATCTTCAATCAGTTTGTTTCTTCTTTTGATTATTTCATCGCAATTTGGCAACACACCCTCTTCATCAACAGAATAAAAGATTTTACCGCCGTTGATTTCGTTGCATGTTTTGATTTCAGTGAGCATTAAATTTATGCTATGTAATATATGATTACAGCACTTAAATTTCATTGTTTCTCCATAAAAAGAGTTTAACCAATTATTGGTTAAACTCTGATTTTTTCTATTTTACAACAATGTTGACCAATTTATTGGGAACAACAATTACTTTTACAATTTGTTTTCCTTCAATCAGTGATTTTATCTTTTCACTTGAAAGTGCAAGCTTTTCAAGCTCTTCCTTACTGATATCCGCATCAACATCAAGTTTATCTCTCAACTTGCCGTTAATTTGCGTTACAACCGTAATAGCACTCATCTTTGCAAGGTTGTCATCGTATTTTGGCCATTCTTCGTTGTGAATAGAGTCCTTGAGTCCGATAATATCACCTATTTCCTCACTCATATAAGGAACAACCGGAGAAATCATCTTCAACATTGACAATAATGCAAAACTTAAAACATTCTTGTCTTGCTCATTCATTTCCGATTTTTTGTTCATATATTCGTAAATTGTGTTTGTAAATTCACGATATTGTGAAATAACCGTATTGAATTGAAATTCCGCATTAATATCTTGCGTTATTTTCTTTATTGCAATGTGAGTTTGTCTTAAAAGATTATTGTTCTCTTTTGAAAGTTCTTGAACGTCAGGAAGTTTATAATCAACAACAATATTTTCCCTGTTGAGCATAAACATTCTCCAAAGTCTGTTTACAAATTTGAAACAGCCTTCAACGCCCGCATCAGTCCAATCAAAATCACGTCCCGGAGGTGAATCGGATAAGATAAACAATCTTGCCGTATCGGCTCCGTAATTTTTATAAATATCATCGGGGTCAACCGTATTTCCCTTTGATTTTGACATTTTTGAACCGTCTTTTAATACCATACCTTGTGTTAATAGATTTTTGAACGGCTCATCAACGCTCGTAATTCCTAAGTCGTGAATTGCTTTTGTGAAAAATCTTGCATATAACAAGTGCAAAATTGCGTGCTCAATACCGCCGACGTATTGATCAACAGGTGACCAATAATCAGTTGCTTCTTTCGAAAACGGTTCTTTGTCGTTGTGTGCATCTAAATATCGGTAATAATACCAATTTGAACACATAAATGTATCCATTGTATCGGATTCTCTTTCCGCATCAGCACCGCAAACAGGGCATTTCGTATGCATAAACGACTCGGATGTCGTTAAAGGTGAACGACCTTTAACCGAGAAATCAACATCTTTCGGCAATAATACAGGCAAATCTTCCTCCGGAACAGGAACAATTCCGCAATGAGGACAATTAATTACAGGGATAGGAGCTCCCCAATATCTTTGTCTTGAAATTAACCAATCACGAAGTCTGAATTGGGTCGTTTCCTTTCCGAAACCTTGTTCTTCCGCATATTCCGTGATTGCCTTTTTAGCATCTTCATTTTTCATTCCGGTAAATTTACCTGAATTTACAAGTACTCCCGGTTCAATATAAGCATTTTCATCAAGAGGTGCATTCGGATTTTCCGGATTGTCAATAACTCTTTTTATTGTTTTCCCGTATTTTTTAGCAAATGCATAATCTCGTTCATCGTGTGCAGGAACAGCCATTACGGCACCTGTTCCGTAATCGACAAGTGCATAGTCAGCTACCCAAATTTCACTTTCTTCTCCGTTAAACGGGTTGATGATATGAGTTCCTAACGGAACACCTGTTTTTACACGTTCGTTTGACAAACGTTCAATTTCTGTCATCCTTGATGCGTTTTCTCTGTATTGCTTAACAGCTTCCTCATTTTCGGGTATCGTCAACATTTCAATGTCTTTGTATTCCGGTGCAACAACAAGATATGTTATTCCGAAAACCGTATCGGGACGAGTTGTATAAACAGGAATTTCTAATCCTTCAATTTCTTTAACCTTGAATTTTAAAATCGTACCGTGAGATTTTCCAATCCAATTCTTTTGCATCAATTTTACTCTGTCAGGCCATCCTTCAAGTTTATCTAAATCTTGCAAAAGTCTGTCCGCATAATCAGTAATTTTTAAGAACCATTGTGAAAGATGCTTCTTTTCCGCAACAGAATCGCATCTCCAACATTTTCCGTCGATAACTTGCTCATTTGCAAGAACGGTCGCACATTT
>CAZOGS010000006.1:0-6119 GCA_964579375.1 uncultured Muribaculaceae bacterium | reverse complement strand
CTGTCCCATCCCATCGGGTGAAGCACATTGTATCCGTTCATTTTCTTGAAACGGGCAATAACATCGGAAATAGTGTAATTTCTGACGTGTCCCATGTGAAGTTTTCCCGACGGATAAGGCAACATCGAAAGAACATAGTATTTCGGTTTGTCTGATTTATTATAAACCTTGTTTACTTTCTTTTCTTCCCAAAGTTTTCTTCTCTTTTCTTCAATTTCTTGGGGAAAATATTTGATTTCTTCCACTTTGTATTCCTCTTTGATTTGTTTTATTTGTTCCTGATAAAATTTTACCAAAAACACGAAATAATTTAAAACAAATTTTCTCTTTATCTTAAATATTTGCAACTGTTTTTTCGGCTGTTTAGATTAAATCATGCACAACAAAAGCACATGACAAAACATGTGCTTTTCTGTTGGTTATTCTTTACGGAATAATTATTCCCAAATAGCGTTTTTAACCATTTTATCGTCTTGTGATTCTGCCGAAAGAGAAACGCTCATCGGAGTGAAAATAAATACATTTTCACTGATTTTGCGTTGGTTTCCGTTCAATGCGTGAGTTGCTCCGCAAAGGAAATCCACTAATCTTACAGCATCACTTGCTTCAAGAAGATTAAGGTTTACAATGATAGACTTTTTATCCTTTAAGTGCTTTACAAATTCAATTGATTCTTTGTATTCACGAGGTTCACAAATAATTACTTCTGTATTACCTTTTCCAAATGTACCGCTCACAACGTTTCTACCTGTTTCTACCGTGCTTCTTACGATTGGCTTAACTTCCGGTTGCATTGCCAATTGACCTTCTGTAGGATATACAATTGCTTCTTCGGGTTCTTCAATGTAATCGCTTTCTTCTCCGCTGAATCCCTTAGCGAAATTATCCATCCATAACTTAAGTGTATCTTGTACCGTCACTATTGTGTTCCTCCCATTATATTATTTATTTAATAAAATTCTTCCCAATCGAATTATCGTTGAACCTTCTTCCGCCGCAATGCGATAATCATTGCTCATGCCCATTGATAATTCTTTTAATTTAACTTTATAATCAAGTTCTATTTTATCTTTCAGAGTCTTAATATTTTTAAACAAATTCCGTAGATAATCTTCATCTTGAGATAAAGGTGCTATGTTCATCAATCCTTCTATCTTTAAAGAAGGAAGACTCAATAGCTCGTCCATACAATTCAAAAGTTCGTCAGTGTCAAACCCGAATTTTTGTTCTTCATGTGCATTATTAACCTGCAAAAGAATTTTTTGTTCAAGTCCTTTCTTTTCGGCTTCTTTAGATATTGCTTTCGCAAGTTTTAAAGAATCGACAGAATGTATCAGATGAAACACTCCGACAGCATCTTTGACCTTGTTTGTCTGCAAATGTCCTATCAAATGAAATCTTGAATTTTCACGAACTTCTTTCGGTAATTTGTTAATCTTTTCAAGTGCAACTTGTACTCGATTTTCTCCGAAATCCCGAAGTCCCGCTTCATAATATTCAAGAATCAATGACTCGTCCGAATATTTTGTTACTGCTACTATTTTTGGATTATAAGGTGCGATTGTCGAGTTTATGAATTCAATTCTTTCAGTTATGGCATTTTGCATAAAATCCGCCTCCCTTTAAGGCATGCTCATAAACACTTCTTAATTATATGCAATACAAGAATTTCGGACAACAAATTGTATATTCAATTATTTGTTGTATGCCCAAAACCCATGCAGGCATGGTAATTTGCATGTTTTAATTCGTTTTAACATTTCTTAACATTTGCGTTTTGTAACGCTAATTTAGGGTATTACATCACGATTTGTTCGCTTTTGAGGCATGGAAAAATATAATTTTTTTAGCTGATTGCACTTTTTTCTCATAATTTTATAATGCTGATATGAACGAAAATTCCGACAAATACTTAGAAAATTTTAAACTTTATCTTGAGGTTGAAAAAAATTTTTCTCAACATACGATAAGGGCGTATGCGTCTGATGTTTTGAGTTTTTTAATTTGGCTTAATGATTTTGATATTTCAAAGGTTGATTATTCCAAATTAAAGGAATATCTTGTTTTTATCCAGAAATTCAAATATTCAAAGACGACGACGGCAAGAAAGATTGCAACATTAAGGACATTTTTTAAGTTTTTGTACAGAGAAAAAGTCCTTGAAAACAATCCCGCAAAAGGTATTCATTCTCCAAAGAAGAATAAGAGTTTGCCTAAGTTTTTAACCGAAGAAGAAACTGAAGAAATTTTGAACAATATTAAAATCAGCACGCCGTCTGGGTATAGAAACAGGGTTATTCTTGAGCTTTTGTATGCAAGCGGAATGCGTGTTTCCGAGCTAAGCGGATTGAACTTTTGCGATTTAAACATTGAAAATAACGAAATCAGAGTTGTCGGAAAAGGTTCAAAAGAGAGGATTGTGTTAATTTCGGACAGAGTAAAAGATTTATTGAATAATTATATTAAGACAGTTCGTCCTCTTATTAATACGGAAGGTCCGAAAGTTGAAACGACGGATGAGTCACCGGTATTTATTAATAAAACCGGATTTAGGCTTCATCCGCAAAGTATAAGAACGGCGATTAAAGAAACGGTTGAGCTTATTCAGCTTCCGAAACACGTTACGCCTCACGTATTTAGGCACAGTTTTGCGACAAAATTGTTAAATCACGGGGCGGATTTAAGAGTTGTTCAAGAGCTTTTGGGACATGCAAGCATAAGCAATACCCAAATTTATACTCACGTATCATTAAGCAGATTGAAAGAAGCATATGACAGTGCACACCCGAGAGCATAAAAATCTTGAAAAACGAGTAAGCATCATGGTTTGAAATAAAAACTTTTGTAACAATTTTTTATTTTTTGTCATGTTGAGGGCGGAAAATGTTTTTATATATATAGGTAGATAAGTGACTATAGTTTTATAGTGTAATATGGAGCAAGTAAAATGATTTCACTGACAAACATGCAGGCAAAGGTTGCATCAATTCAAAAAACATTTAGTTCACAAAAAGCTTCCGAAGCAGGGTCAAATCTATTGGTTGACGGCAGCGGCAACGGAAAAGTGACGACGAATATTGATGATACGGTAATTCTGTTGGCAGACGGTGATGATACGGTAGTTGCAAACAGTGACAATAATATCGTAAAGGCAGAGTCAGGTATAAACGCAATTTATATAAACGGTAACAAAAACTATGTTATGGGTGGTAAGGACGAAGATACAATCGTTTCTATCGGTCAAAACAATGATTTAAACGGCGGTGACGGTGATGACGTAATGTTGTCAATCGGTAATAATAACAAAGTAAACGGCGGTGACGGTAAGAACTATATTGCCTTCAAAGGTAATCATTTGAAGATTGCTGACGGTAAAGACGGTTCGCAAATCAGAACTCTTGATTTCTCTATCAAAGAAAGTGATTACTTCGTTAATTTTGCAGATTATCTTAATGATCAAGTTACCGAAGGCGAAGACGGTGAAACTATTATCGACGGTTTGAATGACATCGAAATTGATGCTGGTGACGGAGCTGACGACATTAAGGTTAACGTTGCACAAGATTTGACTATCAACGGCGGCGATGTTGAAAACAAAAACCAAAAGAAAAACATCTTTGTTGTCGGTGATATGATTATCAATAACGGTGACTAATGATTGAATAAAATTTTGGAAAAACGGGAGCTTTGCTCTCGTTTTTTTTATGTGAATTTATTTGAAACAAAAAATTGAATAATTTATTCAGTGTTGTTATAATCTAAGTTAAGATTAGCCGAAAAGAATAGGAATGGAAACAGAAATGGAAATTTTTTCCGAAACAGAGATTAAACAATGGCGTACGTCGAGTATAAAGGCACTTTTTCCGTTTGTAGTATTTGTTTTGTTCTATTTCGGTTTTTCCTTATCATTGAAAGATTTTTCAAAAATCCCGATGGTTGTTGCCTTTTTGGTTGCATCGGCAGTTGCATTGATGTTAAATCACAAAGAAAAATTATCAAAAAAAATTGAGTTATATGCACTCGGAATGGGGCAAAGGGACATTATGATGATGTGCCTGATTTTTATTCTTGTAGGTGCGTTCACGGAAACTGCAAAAGCAATCGGAGCGGTTGATGCAGCTGTTTTAATTGCACAGAGTTTAATTCCTTCACAATTTATGCTTGCGGGAATTTTTGTTGTTTCTTCTTTGATTTCACTTTCTATTGGAACATCTTGCGGAACGATTGCGGCGATTGTACCTATTGCCGTGACGTTATCTCAAACGATGGGATACGATCCGGGTCTT
The DNA here is from genome assembly GCA_964579375.1 of uncultured Muribaculaceae bacterium. Taxonomy (GTDB): domain Bacteria; phylum Cyanobacteriota; class Vampirovibrionia; order Gastranaerophilales; family Gastranaerophilaceae; genus RUG841. The sequence goes on along the minus strand of CAZOGS010000006.1, from coordinate 1,833 downwards.
ATCATTGGGGCAACTGTCGGAGGGGCAATGTTTGGCGACAATTTGTCTTTGATTTCCGATACGACAATTGCGGCAACGAGAACTCAAAATGTCTTATTAAAAGATAAAATGTTAACAAATATAAAAATTGTAGCTATCCCCGCAATTCTTACGGTTTTGTTGTATTCACTTCCTCAAATAAATTCATTTAAACCGGTAGAAATGAATTATATTCCGACTATGGCTTCGTATGTTGACATTATTCCGTATATTTTACTTTTGATATTGGGGATATGCGGTGTAAATGTAATGTTTTTGCTTTTTATCGGAACAATTTTAAATTTAATTATAGGAATTTATTTCGGATGTTTTGATATAGTGTCTGCATTTGGGTTAATCGGTGACGGCACATTGTGTATGGCAAGCGTAATTATTATTTCATTGCTTGCGGGCGGATTGTTACAAATGGTGAGATATAACGGCGGAATTACATATATAATTAATTCCACTGAATGTTTAATTAAAGGCAGACGTCTTTGTGAGTTGGGAATTGCCGTATTGGTAGGCGTTATCAATATTTTTACCGCGAACAACACAGTTGCTATTATCACGGCAGGTCCGATTGCAAAAGAAATGAGTAAAAAATACGATGTAGACCCTAAAAGAACCGCAAGCATTCTTGATACAATGTCTTGTTGTGTTCAGGGTGCTTTGCCGTACGGAGCTCAAATTCTGATTGCAATAAGTCTTGCGGTGGCTTTATCGGTTACGCCGTTTCAAATTATAAAAGCCTTGTATTATCCGATGTTAGTAGGAATAGCACTATTTGTGTCAATGCTTTTTACAAAAGAAGACAAGTAAAAAAGTTCAGATAAAAAAAAGAAAAATAAGCTATACCAAGTGTATAAGCACGTCGTTTATTTGTCTGTTTAAGTCAATATAGTTTGTATTATTGTAGATGACGAAATCTGCAAATTTGATTTTTTCTTCTTGAGAAATTTGTACGTTCATTCTTTTTAAGGCATCTTCTTCCGACAAATTTCGTCTGTACATTAGTCTGTTAAGCCTAATTTCATTATCGGCAGCGACCATTATAACTTTGTCAAAAAGATATACCCAATTTGCTTCATAGAGGAGCGGAACTGATACAAAAGCAAAATTCGCATCGGAATTTTCTTCAAAAAATTTCATAACTTCATCGATAATGTACGGATGAGTAATGTTTTCAAGTTTCGTGAGCAATTTTTTGTCGGAGAAAACAATTCTTGCAAGTTTTTTTCTGTCTATTGAATGATTTGTGCAGATGTCAAAATCCCCGAAAGTTGTTCTTAATTCACTGTTTAAATCGTCGGATTCAACAAAGAGTTTATGCACAATTTTGTCTGTATCAATGACAGGATAATGCAAGTCTGTCAAAATTTTTTCAACGACAGATTTTCCGGCTGCAATATTTCCTGTAATAGCGATTTTTATCATACTACAATTATAGCACTTTTTTAAAAATACGTCTAAATTTTTTTTATGTTATTATTCAGATATGAAGAAAAAATCTTTAGTCGGAAAGAATTTGGCAGAGTTGCAAGAAATTGTGCTTTTTATGGGAGGAAGCAAGTTTAGAGCAACTCAAATTTATAACGGAATTTATTTAAAATCATATAAATCTTTCGATGAAATGACCGATTTGCCGCTGTCGTTCAGAGAATTGCTCAACGAACAATGTGAGCTTTCCGATGTAAAGTTGAAAGATAAACAGGTCAGCTCGGACGGAACGATGAAGTTTCTGTTTGAGCTTGCTGACGGGAATGTCACGGAAGCTGTTTTGATGAGATTTGACAACAGGGCAAATCTTACGGC
>CAZOGS010000005.1:8231-27053 GCA_964579375.1 uncultured Muribaculaceae bacterium | reverse complement strand
ATTACTAACTTTTAGCCCCAAAATTCAAATTAACATTTCGTTACAATAATACATTTGCAGGTTCAAGAAGCAATCGCAACACTATTCGGTTTCGTTACATTTCAGAAAAACTACAAACTTTAAATAATTTGTCATAAAAAACATATCGAAAACTCATCCGGCACATTTTATGAAAAAGCAAATTTTTGTTATAATAAAGGAATGAAAAAAATATTATGTTTTGGTGACAGCAACACGTTTGGTTTTAACCCAAAAAACGGAACGAGATTTGACAAAAACATCCGATGGACAGGTGTTTTGCAAAACCTTTGCACCGAAAATTTTCAAATCGTTGAAAACGGATGCAACAACAGAACCGCCTTTTCAGTCAATCCCTCCGGCAAAAACTTCACCGGCAACAAAATTTTACCGGAGCTTTTAAACGACAATTTTGAATATGTAATCCTCTCCGTCGGAATTAACGATTTGCAAAACCAATACGATGTATCTGAAAAAGACATAGAAATCGGCATTACAAACCTCATAGAAATTGTTCGACTCACTTTGCCCGATACAAAAATAATTTTAATTTCACCTCCGGCATTAACAAAAAACGTATTAAAAAGCCCCTTCTTTTCAACACTTTTCAATGAAAAATCAATCGAAAAATCAAAAAAATTGGCAAAAATATATGAAAGAATTGCTCAAAAAACAGGAAGCGATTTTATAGACCTAAATAAAATTGCAACCCCATCAACTGCAGACGGATTACATTTTGAAGAAGAAGAACACAAAAAAATCGCAACGGAAATTTTCCTTCATTTAAAATAATTCACGGGTCAAAAACATCTTTAAAACACTTCAACCTCAATAATCGCCTGTATTTTATCGACAATCACTTCTGATTTATTAAATCCCTCATCAGAACAAAGAGAACATAAACTTTCGATTTTGCTTATTTTTGATAACAACAAATCGGAAAAATTGTATAATTCATCAACATCTTTTAATGAGAAATTATCGGAACGGTTTTTATATATTTTTATCTGCCCGATAATCATCATTCGCAGCAAACTAAGCATATATACAGCTATTTTTATTTCTCTTTTATATACAGAATTTGCCTTGTTTTCTCCGCAAAGTACTTTTAAATATAATAAAAAGTTGTTTAAATTTATGTTTATCATCGTAAAAGAATTTTTTAGACTTAATAATAAATATTTCAGACTTTCCGAACAGCCCTCAGCCTCTTGCGACAAAAACTTATCCCAAAACTTAATACTCTCATTTGAAGAATTAACACCCCAATACAAAATTTCTTTCGCCGTACTCTCTTCATCCCGTATTTTGTTGACATCAAAAGATTGTGTCAAAGACATAAAACAACTCTCACAACAACAAGTTGTTTCATCTGTTTCGCCCACTTCATTCTCACAATAAAAGCATTTCATAGTTTATACAATCCTCGGTTATTCAATTTTTAATTAAAACATTCTGCATATTCCGTAAAAAACAATCATTTTTTATAACATTATAAGTGCAATTGAAACAATAATAACACACTTTGTTTATTATACTAAGCGATTTTTATACGCATAGTGTTATTTAAGTTTTTAAAACAAATGTGTAACATAGGGTGAGTGAGGTTTTATGCCAGGGAATAAAAATTTCGGAAATAATTTAAAAAGGCTCAGGGAGTCAAAAAACTTAACACAAGAAGAATTAGCGGAATTAATCGGTGTCGAATATCAAACCATCAGCCGAATTGAAACAGGTTTATACTTCACAAGTTATGAAAACCTCCAAAAAATAGCACAAGCTTTAAATATAAACATCTCCGATTTATTCAACATCCCGACGGAAAAAATGACAAAACAAGAGAATATAAAAGCAATCACCAAAATCCTAAAAAATTCATCCGAAAATGATGTCGATTTTATTTATAAAATTTTATTGGAATACAAAAAGTTATAATCGATTTTTATCAAAACGACTTGCCTAATAAAAATCACCGTGTATAATCAAAGTATAAGGAAAGTGAACCTGTCCGTGGACTGTAAAGTCAGTTTATCAGGATTTGGATAGGAACAAAGAAATTAACCGAATGAGTAATGTGTATTTAAACCATAAATTCCTCAAGGATAGTGCAAAGCCGGGAAGTTGGCGAAGAGGATATGAAGTTTATCAAAAAAATCTTGTACAAGACGTTAAATTAACAAGAAACGTCTTATCCTCAACAGTTAAAGGAAGTTACAAAGACCACTATGACGTGTCTTTAAAATTTCAAAAAGGGCAAATTATACCGAGCTGTACATGCCCGTTAAAGGAAGAATGGTGTAAACACGTTGTTGCTCTTGGCTTAACAGCAATAGACAATCACATTTATGACCAATATGCGGAAAAAAGATACAAAATGAAGATTGACTATTCCGACGAAGTTGCCGATGCGGTTGAAAATCCGCAAGGTGCGTATCTTTTCCATTTCAACCCCAAAAGACGTCAAAATTTCTTCTCAATTTTAGTTATGGAGAGGGAAACAGGCAAAGTCGTCCGTGACTTGGAAGGTCTTTTCAAAAAAATCATTGAAAGACAAAGAAACGGAGAAGATGTTGAGCTAAATTACACGCAAAAAGTCAATCTTGAACTTTTCAAAATGCTTTTAACCCAATCAAGATTGGATAAACGAGCAGGATGGTACGATGTACCCATTTTAAAATTTGACCCGTTTTTCAAGATGCTGTCAAAAGCCGAAGAAGTTATTGACGGAAAGACAAAGGCAAAATTAAGATTTACGAATGAAATTTGGACATTAGGCGTCGGGGTAAACTTCTCAATGGTTGGCAACGTACTTGCTTCGTTGTATTGGAAACGCCCTGACAGAGATGATATTCTTCCGTTTGAAGAAGTCAGATATTTTTCAAGACAGCTTCAATGGGGAAGATACAAAAATCTCATTTTCCCGACAAACATTGCCGTTTCTGCTCTTCCGCAAAATTTAACAAAAGCATCATTTACAGACATAAAAGATGCGGAAGGTGCAAAATTTATTTATGAAGAATTGCCCAAATTAAAGAAAATTACAGATGTCGAAACAACGGAAGCGATTGAAAAGCTTGCACTTGAAGAATCTCATCCGTTGAATGTTGTTTCTTTGGGCTTGGATTATGACGGTTCTTTAAAGGCAGCTTTGGAATTTGATTATAACGGAACAAGAGTCCCTTACAGCAAGCAGGATAAGACTCCTTACGTTACGGTCAAAAAGCCGAAGGAAGATTTGCTTTACTATGTAAAAAGAAACAAATTGCACGAAGAACAGGCATACCAAATGCTTTTGAGTTGCAAGTTTGCCCCGATGCAGACAAACAATCTCGGTATGGAACGTGAAAATGCAATTGACTTTTATAATTATTACAAGCCGAAAGCCGGTGCAGATTGGATTTTTGAAGAAAAAGACAATATGACCTTCTTCAAACTTGCAGAAAAACCGTTTGAGCTTTGTGCATCACTTGATTTTTGCGAAGAGTCAAAAGACAGCTTTGTTATTGAATTGTACGGCAAAATCGGCGAAGAAACCATTTCGTTCAACGATATTTATGAAATGGTTTTGGACAATAATAAATATTTCAAGGTCAAAGGATTGGGTTTTGTTGAACTTCCCGTTCAAGAAATTTTCTCATTAATGAAATCGTTCAACACAATTGACGTTTATCGCAACGATGAGAACAAATACGTCGTAAAAACATACCGTGCAGGTATTGTATCTGAAATGCAAAACCTAAAAATGACACTTAAAATGAGTCGTAAATTTTCTAAATTTTGGAAGCAAATTTCAACGTTTTCGGAAATGGACGGAGTTACGCTGCCGAAGGGAATTAACGCAGAATTTCGTGAATATCAAACGAAAGGTTTCAGTTGGCTGTGGTTTTTATATCAATACGGCTTAAACGGCATATTGGCTGATGATATGGGTCTTGGAAAAACTTTACAGGCTTTGGCACTGATACAAAAGGCAAAAGAAAAAGACAAACAAGCTCCAAACCTTGTTGTATGCCCGACTTCGGTTGTTTTTAACTGGGAAAATGAAATTCAAAAATTTGCTCCTAAAATGAAGTGTCTAAAACTTGCAGGCGGAGAGCGTAAAGAATTTTTCAAAGATATTGATAAATACGATGTTGTCATTACAAGTTATGCTCTCGTAAGGCGGGATATCGATGAACTTGTTAAGCATAATTTCAGATACATTATTCTTGATGAGTCACAAAACATCAAAAATGCAGACAGTTTAACGGCACAAAGCGTCAAAAAGTTGCAATCATCGCACAAATTGGCTCTTTCAGGAACCCCGATTGAAAACAGATTGGAAGAACTTTGGTCAGTCTTTGATTTTCTCATGCCGGGATTTTTGTTTGAAGAAAATGAATTTAATTACCGTTACGTTACACCGATTACGGAACGTGACGACAAGACAGTTGAAAAACGTTTGAAATCGCAAATATTCCCGTTCATTTTAAGACGTATGAAGCGAGATGTTGCAAAAGATTTGCCTGATAAAGTGGAAAACATTGCGTACTGTGAACTTACGCCCGAACAAAAAGACTTTTATCTTGAAGTTTTGGACAGTACGAAAGAAGAACTTTTCAAATCAATCGAACAAAACGGATTGGAAAAGAGCAGACTGTCGATATTCTCTGCATTGTTACGTTTGCGTCAAATCTGCTGTCACCCGAAACTTTACGACAAAGAGGGCAAAAAAGGAAATATTCAGTCGGGTAAATTTGAACAATTAAAATCGATGCTTGAACAGATTATTGAAGAAAAACACAGAGTTTTATTGTTCAGCCAATTTGTTGATATGCTTGATATTATTAAAGTTTGGCTTGAAAAAGAAGGTATTAAGCATGAATACTTAACCGGAAAAACGAAAGACAGAGGCGAAGTCGTTGAAAGATTTAACTCTGATCCGACAATTCCGATTTTCTTGATAAGTTTGAAAGCCGGAGGCACGGGCTTGAACTTGACCGGAGCGGACTATGTAATTCACTACGACCCGTGGTGGAATCCTGCCGTTGAAGATCAGGCAACGGACAGAGCTTATCGTATCGGACAAACGAAGAAAGTCTTTGTTTATCGGATTATTACAAAGGGAACAGTTGAAGAGAAAATTCAAAAACTCAAACAGCAAAAGAGAAATCTTGTTGATTCTGTAATATCGATTGACAGAAATATCGGAAAGAGCTTGAGTTATGCAGATTTGCAAGAAATTTTCTCACTCGATTAAGTTGTTTCTTTTAATATAATCCGATATAAACGGAACAATCTCATCCCACGCAAATTCCGAAGGATGAGGAGTTCGACACCTATCATCTTTGACTCTTTCCTCGGGTTTGTTCATTGTTCTTCCTAAAAAGTCACTGCTCCTTACGACAGATATGCCGTCATTTAAAAAAGTGTTCCAAAATTCGACATTCTCAATGATTTCTTTAGCTTCAGAATTCATGTTTTCATGAAAGGCATTCAAATTTTTATCATCATCCTCATATATAAAAAGAATAAACTTAGAATTCGGGAACATTCTTTCTGTTTCTTTTTTTAGCGAAATAATCATTTCTCGCAGATATGTATAATAGTTTTCAGTTTTTGAAAATTGACGTTCATACATTTTGCGTTTATAGTTTTTTACAATATAGAATCTGTCCCAAAAAGAATATTTTTGAGATAAAAAAAATTTTTTTCTTAAAAACTCATAAGTATCATAATCTTGAGGACATCTTCCGTAGTGGTCATACATGTATGTGTAAATCACAAGAGATACGGGTTTTTTAATATAATCAGTATTTTCTTTTGTATATAACGCTCTCAAAATATCACAAGTGCCTGCTCCCGGCATTCCGAAATTATATACTGTTTTTTTCATAATTGTTGCAAGCTTATATGCAAATGTTTGATGGGGCGAGAGGTACTGACCGTACGTATATGAACAGCCGAGAAGCAATATGGAATTTTTGCCATTATATTTATCACCGCAAACAATTCTGTCCTCTGTAGAATCGTCAGAGATTAAACGTCTGTAATCATACGAAAAATATCTCGGGAATAAAAATTTTCCGATTTTAAAATTAACATTCGAGGGTTTTTCGCACCAATTGACCAAAAACATTTCCGTTAAGAAAAAAACAGAAAAAATAAGAAAAAAGTTTATCCAAATAATTTTTAAATTTCGCATAACAAACCTCAGTTCTGCAATTATACAAATTTTTTGTATTTTTATCAAACCAATCACTTTTTGTTCACTAAAGTTTGAAATTTATGATACAATACCAAATATGATTAATAAAGATTTTATTTTTAAGAACAAGGCTTTTTCAGTCATATCAATCATTTTGTCGGTTTTGATTATTTTCATAATAACAAAATGTTTTTTATCAAATGCGGTCATAGCATACGAATGTCTTTGGGCTCCGTTTCAATCTTATTCGGACATTCCGGAAAACAGTTTTTGGCAAATTTTTACAACAAACGACCACTCTTGGTATATCTATTCAATTTTTGATTGTCTGTCAATTAAATATTTACCTGCGTTATTTAATATGCATCCGCAAATGTTTATTAATCAAATTTATACAATATTTTTAGCATTCATATTTATTTTATTTTTGTTCACACAGGCAAAAAACTTCACAAAGTATGCGAAAAAATATAAATATACTCATTTGGTAGCCCTGCTTATATTTCCTGTTGTTTTGCATCTTCTCGATGTATCAAACTTTTTAATGATATTTCAAAAACCTAATTGGTTGACAGGATACATAATGCTTCCGATTTTTGGAATATTGACACTTGGTATGATAGAAAAGCACTATGTAGACAGTGAACATTTTTCAAAAAGAAATATTTTTTCTTTAATTTGTTTATTATTATGCGTTTCGATATCACAAGAATTTTATATTTTCGTAATTACGGGAACGATTATTCTCGGAGCTATTTTTCACAAGAAACATTTTAAAACCGTAGAAAAATCCGCACTTAAATACTTATACATTTTTATAGGATTTGTTTTATTCAACGCTGCCCTGTTTTTTAATTCAACATTTCAGGGATTGCTTGCGGAAAGATACTATCAGTATTCTTTATCGGAATTTCTGCAATATTGTCCTGTTTATTTATATAATTTTGTAAAATATGTATTTATTAAGAATTGGTTTTTATGGATACCGGTATTAATCTTATCCTTTAGTATACATTCTTTAATAAAAGACGAAGAAAGAAACACAAGGCTGTTTATCTTTACAAAATCAATCATATATTCAACATTAGTATTTTGTTTTTTAATGGCATTTTATAAAAATTACGATATCGGTGCAGATTGTATTTTAGCACATGAGGGGATTTCATTTCTCGTAAAGACAACTCTTCTTTGTTTAAATTTATCTCTTTTAGGATATTTGTTCTGTCATGCAAAAGACAAAAAAACGATTTTTAAATATTGCGGTTGTGTATATTTTATATTTGTTGCCTTTTTCGCAAGAAAAAGTTTTTTAGAAATAGAATATATTCAAGATGAATTTAAAACAGTAAGACAAAATATGTATATATTGGAAAAATTTTACCTATTAAACGGAAAAAACAATCCAAATTTATACGTATATAACGATGATTACTCTTTTGATAAATTGGCATCTGTTTATTTAACACACATATACAAAGCTGATTTAAAACCTGATGATTATAAAATACAAACCGTTTGTTCCGCTGAAGATGAAATGAATACCTGTCAAACGGCAATGACAGATTTAATAAAAGAGAAAACAAACTATCTTTTCACGGAAGAAGAACTTGAAAATCTTGAATTTAATAAACTGTACGAATTAAACAAATAATGAACGGAGAACGGATGAACACTCTATGGATAATTATTCCCGCATATAATGAAGAAAGTATCATTAAGCAATCTGCTCAAAAATTAAGCACCTATATAAATGACCTTATTGTAAAAAATAAAATTTCATCCGAAAGCAAAATTTTGTTCTGCTGTGATTGCCCCGAAGATAAAACTTGGGAAATAATAAAAGAATTATGCAATGAAAATCCGATTTTTAAAGGAATAAATTTAAACAAAAGATATGACCAAATCACGGCAATTCACGCCGGATATATGGTTGCAAAAGACAAGTGCGATTTTGCAATCTCAATGGATATAGATTTACAAGATGACATAACTTTAATTGAAAAATTTATTGATAAATATAATGATGGCTACGAAATAGTATACGGAGTCAGAAATTCAAGGAAAGGTGATTCTTTCTTTTATAAAACTTGTGCAAATATTTTTTACAAGCTTATGCAATTTTTCAATATCAAAATGATATACAACGCAGGAGAGTACAGACTCATTAGCAAAAAAATAATAGAAAGAATAGAAAAACATCCCGAAAAAACATTTTGTTTCCGAACACTTATCCCCGAACTCAGCACAAAAAACTGCCAAATCCTTTACGAAAGACAGAAACGAATTGGCGGAAAATCAAAATACAATTTTGCAAGAGCCTTCAAAATAGCTTGGGAAATAATAACGTCAAACAGTATAGTTCCGATAAGACTGATAATCGCAACGGGGTTTTTTATGACAATAATAAGCCTGTTGTGCGGTATATATTTAATAGCCAATAAAATTGGCAGTTTTGACCACATTAAGTTTTTATATTGTTTTATAACTTTTTTAAGCGGAATAAACTTCATATTCTTGGGAATAGTCGGAGAATACGGATTTAAAATTTACATGGAAGCAAAAAGACGACCGCTATATTTTATAGATGAAATTCTGTAGATAAAAGAAAGGACAAAATGAAAATTCTTGTAACAGGAGGAGCAGGTTTTATCGGAAGCCACTTAACGGATAAATTATTAGAATTAGGAGAAGAAGTTCTCGTTTCGGATAATTTATCTTTAGGCAGTCTTGATAACTTGAAAGAAGCACAAAAAAACAAAAATTTTCAATTTATTAAATGTGATTTGTGTAATTATGATGAAATATACAAAATTTTCAAAGAAAATCGAATTAAAACAGTTTTTCATTTTGCAGCAAATTCAGATATTTCTGCGAGCGTAAAAAATCCCGAAACCGATTTAAATAATACTTTTCAAACGACATATAACGTTTTAAAAGCGATGAAGGATTTTAACGTAAAAAAAATAATTTTCGCATCAACCTCCGCAATATACGGAGAAGCAAACGAACCGCTAACCGAAAATTACGGGCCGTTATTTCCCGTTTCTCATTACGGTGCATCAAAACTCGCAAGTGAAGCCTTTATTTCTTCATTTGCTTCGGCATACGGAATACAAGCGTATATTACAAGATTTCCAAATGTTGTGGGAGAAAGGGCAACTCACGGTGTAATACCGGATTTTGTAAAAAAATTAAAAAACAATCCCGATAAACTGTCTGTATTGGGTGACGGAGAACAAAACAAACCATATTTATACATCGCAGATTTAATCAATGCAATATTTTTTATCTTAGAAAATGCGAACGAAAAAATTAACGTATACAATATCGGCGTAAACTCCCAAACAAAAGTAAAAACAATAGCTGAAGCGGTAATAAACGAAATTAATCCTTCCGCAAAAATTGAATATACGGGAGGCAAAAGAGGTTGGATAGGAGATGTTCCCGAATTTATATACAATACCGACAAAATAAACAATTTAGGATGGAAAGCTAAAATGACCTCCGATGAAGCTGTCAAAACGGCAATAAAAAAAATTTTGGAGGCTGAAAAATAATGCAACTTGTAATTATTGCGGGAGGCAAAGGAACAAGGCTCGGACTCAAAGACATTCCCAAACCGATGGCAAAAATAAATAATAAACCGATTTTGGAATATCAAATAGAACTTGCCGCTAAAAGTAATATTGATGAAATTTTTATAATGGAAGGTCATTTTTCGGAAGTAATTGAAGATTATTTTCAAAACGGAGAGAAATACGGCATAAAAATCCATCATATTAAAGAAAAAAAACCTCTCGGCACGGCAGGTTGTTTTAAATTAATAGAAAACCGTCTAAAAGAGCGTTTTATGGTTTTTTACGGCGATATTTTGATGGATTTCGATATAGACTCGTTTATAAATTTTGACAAAAAACAAAAAAGTACCGGAACAATCATTATCCATCCGAACAATCACCCTTATGACAGCGATTTGATTGCAAAAAACAAAGAAAATCAAATTACCGAAATTATTTCAAAACCACATTCCGCAAACGAATACAACAACAATCTCGTAAATGCGGGGGTGTATATTTTATCTAAAGAAATTTTCAAATACATTGAAGACGGAGTTGAACAAGATTTCGGAAAAGATGTTTTCAAAAAAGTACTTAAAGATAATAAAGTTCTGATGGGATATAAAACAGCCGAATATATAAAAGATATCGGAACAAAAGAACGTTTTTGTCAAGCGGAAAATGACATATTAAAGAACATTCCTTTTTTACAAAACAAAAAACATAAAAGACCCTGTATTTTTTTAGACAGAGATGGCGTCATCAATGAAAATATGGACATAACCCCTTCCGTAAAAAATTTCAAACTTATTAACGGAGCGGCGGAAGCAATTTCTGTAATCAACAAAAGCGGGTTTCTTGCCGTAATCGTAACTAATCAGCCCATGATAGCAAAAGGCTTTATAAGTTTTGAAGATACGGAAGCAATTCATAAAAAAATGGAAACTTTACTCGGCGAAAAGAATGCCTTTATAGATGAAATCTACTACTGTCCGCACCATCCGCAAAGCGGTTTTAAAGGAGAAGTAAAAGAATTAAAGAAGAAATGCAATTGCAGAAAGCCTGATATCGGTATGCTTTTAAAAGCAAAAAATGATTTGAACATTGATTTTGAAAAATCATGGATAATAGGGGACTCTCAAGCGGACATTGATGCGGGAAAAAATGCAAAAATAAAAACCGTAGCTATTGGAAATATTTCCAATTCCGATTATAATACTAATAATTTGTATGAAGCTGTTGAGCTAATCATAAGGATGTCTGAATGATAATATCAAGAACACCTTTCAGAATAAGTTTTGCAGGTGGCGGAAGCGACTTAAAGCAATATTATGAAAAATACGGAGGTTCTGTCGTAAGCACTTCCATAAACAAGTACATGTATCTTTTAATACATCCTTATTTTAAAGAAAATGAGTATTTGATAAAGTATTCTCAAACCGAATCCGTAAAAGATGTCAACGAGATAAAACATCCGATAATAAAAGTTTTATTTAAAAAGTACGGTATCTCAGGAGTTGATTTCAATTCCACGGCAGACATCCCCGCAGGCACGGGATTGGCTTCCTCGTCGGCATTTACGGTAGGACTGATAAATCTTCTGAATGCTTATACCGACAAGTATATGAGCAAAGAAGAAATTGCAAGAATAGCCTGTGAAACGGAAATAGAAGATTTAAAAGAACCTATAGGAAAACAAGACCAATATGCTTGTGCGTGCGGAGGAATTAATTTTATAGAATTTCAAAAAAACGGAACGGTTGATGTTCAAAAAATATGTCTTTCTGCAAAAGCTCTCGGCAATCTTGAAAATAATCTTTTAATGTTTTACACGGGCAATACAAGAAGTACCAAAAATATTTTGCAAAATCAGCAAAAGAAAACCGAAAACGATAAACAAACCATAAACATATTGCATAAAATCGTTAATTTATCGGTTAACTTAAAAGAAGAAATTTGCAGAGAAAACATAGATTCAATGGGCGAAATTTTGCACACCGGATGGAAATATAAAAAAGAATTGACAAACGGAATTACAAATGAAAAGATAGATTATTATTATGATACAGCAATAAAAAACGGTGCTTCCGGAGGAAAGCTGTTAGGTGCAGGAAGCTGCGGATTTTTACTTTTTTACGTTAAAGATGAATATAAAGAGTCTGTCAGAAAAGCTTTAAGCAATTTAAACGAAATCAACTTTAAATTTGATAACAAAGGTACAAGCATAATGTATTATGATAAAATAAATTTATACAGAAAGAATTCATAATGGAAATTATTACAAAATATACAAAAGAATTACAAGAAATTCTTTCAAATATAAGCAAAGAAGATATTGAAGAAATAGTCGAAATTCTCGAAAATGCAAGAAAAAGGGGAAACAAAGTCTTTGTTATGGGAAACGGCGGTTCAGCGGCAACAGCTCTTCATTTTTGTTGCGATTTAAACAAAGGAACAAGCCCGTACTTAAATCAGAGATATAAAGTTATTTGTTTAAACAGCAACATTTCCGAAATGACAGCATATTCAAATGACATAAATTATGAATATATTTTTGTTGAACAATTAAAGAATTTTGCCGAAAAAAATGACGTAGTAATATGTTTTTCCGTAAGCGGAAATTCACAAAACGTATTACGTGCAACGGAATATGCAAATGAAACCGATTGCATAACTATCGGAATTACAAACAAAAAAGAAAATTCTCTAAAAAAACTATCAAAAAAAGTCATCGCAATCCCAACGGAAGATATAGAACAAACGGAAGATATAGCACATGTTCTTTGCCACATAATAAAAAGAAGTATTATAGAAAAGAACAATAAAAAATAAGTTGATAAAAAAAGTTGAACAAATATAATAATGATATAAAAGGAAATGCTGGTATAGCTCAGTCGGTAGAGCAACTGATTCGTAATCAGTAGGTCGCAGGTTCAAATCCCGTTACCAGCTTTTCTTAAAAATAATAAAGACAAGACTTTCGAGTTTTGTCTTTTTTATTATTGATTTAAAAAAACAAAAACGCCCCTATTATTTCCCCGCTAAGATAGAATTACTGTTATTTTGAATAAAATCATGGTATTTTATTTTTAAAGCGTAAAATTTTGTGTAAAAAAGTTTTGGAGAACAAAATGTTCCAAAAAATCGACGGACGATTTAATAAAAATTCCCTTCGGGAAAACAAAATTTTTTTAGTATATCTTCCCGTAATTTTAAGTATCATTTTGATTTTGCTATCTAACGTTGCATATAGCGAAATCAAGGTTTTCAATACAAAAAAAGAATTAAAAAAAGAAAAAATTGAAAACTTATATAACATGGAAAACAAAAACAGTTTTTACACGGATAAAACGTTAGAAAAATATCCAGAATTAAAAAACTATTTACAATTTTTTGACAGATATAAAATTGTAACCAATGATAAAGGTTACAAAGGAGTTTATGACTCACGGCAAAATACAATCGTTATCCCCGAAAAATACAGAGAAATTTCTTCTTCTTTGATTTTTCCGATATTTTTTATTGCACAAGATAAAGACGGTTGGAAAATACTTGATTACAAGAATGAACTTTTGTTTGCCGCAGATTATGACGAAATTAATTTTGCGAACGGCGGTTTTGAAACAAAAAAAGACGACAAAGTCGGAATGGTAAATTTTGAAGGTAGAGAAATTCTTAAACCGGAATATGAAAAAATTGTATCAACAGAATATTTTCAAGCCGGTGGCGGTTTTTATTATATTACCCAAAAGGATGATAAATACAGCGTTATCGATATGAACAGAGAAGAAATAATTTCCCCTTCTCATACAAAAATCTTACCGCTTAATTTTCCCATATCCTTTTTTATTTATGAAAATGAGAAAGGGCAAAAAGGTGTAATTGATAAATACGGAAAAATAATCATTAATGCAAAATATGAAAATATTGAAGCAAATATGCTCAAAGAAGAACCCTATTTTGTTCTTTGGGAAAATGATAAAAGCATCAAAATTGTTAACCTGTACGGTAAAACGTTACTAAACAAAAGGAATATATTGAATAAATATATTTCCAAAGCAATTTGTTTAAACGAAAAATATTTTGTAATAAAAGAAACGTCTTCTTTACCAAAAGATGAAATTGGTGCAAATATTTTACCTAATCAAAATGCCCCCAAAAAAGAAAATATGTATATTTTGAATAAACTTGGCATACGTTGTTCAAAAAAATATGAATATATCAGTGATTTTAACGAAGAATATGCTTGCGTCGCAAACGGAAATAAATTCGGTTTAATCAAAACAAACGGAAGAATATTGGTCAAATTACGCCCCGATATTGACTTTTTTCTTAAAGTTTCACCTAACAAATTGGTTAAATTTGAGAGAAGAGGCAAACAAGGAATTATTTATAACAACAAAATTATAACGCCGCCTGAATATAAAAAAATATACTTTAACCGAGGTCACGTATTTTTGAGAAACGGGGATGTTTATGATATAGCAAGTTTTGACGACTTCGCAAAATACGAAGGCAAAAAATTACAAAGATGCACAAAGCAACAACTTCATATGATTGACGAAAAGTGTTTCAAGCTCACTAATGAAGACGGTTCCGAAACAGTATATTGTGAAGGACAGAAAAGAAAATAGTTTCATTTGCCACGCAAAAACCTCTGTGTTTCTCGAGGTTTACATCCTGTAAACGAAAAAGCACATTGCACTCAATCCGCCAACAACCTCTACGCCTTTTTATTTTTACGTTTTGTGGTCTTTTTTTCGGATTTTTCAGCTTTTTCGGCTTCTTCTGCAATTTTTTGTTCTTTTCTTTCAACATGCGGAGAAGGAACCCAAAGTTTATTTTTTGCACGCTTTAAATTTTTATAAACATAGCAGTCAGTACACGGAATATCTTTCAACGCAGGTGCTTTACCCGTGACCATGTTTTTCGCATATATCATTTTGGGATTATTTAAAGCATTTAGCAAACCTTCTTCAAATACATTTCCGCCAAAATTTTTGTCATACAAAGAACAGCATCCTAAAATTTGACCGTCCCAATTAATTTGAGGAGATTCCCACAAAAAATTACAATAATACCAATCAATTTCTTTATTAATAAATTGTTGTAAACGTGAACGTGGAGTATGCGTTACACCTGTTACGCCCGTTAATTCTTTCACTTGTTCCAAATCGGTTGCAGGGGAAAAATCAGGATCCCAATTGGTCGCAAAGAAAATTTCCATTCCCAATTTTTTTGCCATTCTCTTTGCTTTTTTTACTTCGTGTTCATTATGACCGAAAATTACAAATTTCCAATTCAAATACGGTTTTTCTTTGTCATATTTTTTCTTATAAAAATTAATCTTTTCGATATTTTGAATTACCTTATCAAAATTTCCTCTTCGACGATACTGTTTATACGTTTCCTGACTTGCACCGTCTATCGAAACAACAATATTTTCAAATTCATATTTTACAAGTGCTTCAGCCTGCTTATCAGTAAGTTTGTTGAGGTTAACGCCATTATCAGCCGTCAGCTTTATGCCCTTTTCGTAAGCATATTCCATGATTTTTACCAATTCGGGGTTTAGGAAAATTTCACCATGATTTGATAATTCAATCGTTTCAAAATCGTTGTCGTCAACTATCTTTTTAAAATTTTCAAAGCTCAACATTCCGTTTCCGCAGCCGTTTTTAACGCCTTCGGGGTCTTGTCGCATATAACAGGAATGACAATTAAGTTGGCATATCGTACAAGCCTCAAGTCTTATACTCTTCGGCAACTCATCTTTACTTTCATATTTTTCAACAAGATATTCTTCCTTCAACGGAATTTCTGTTTTTTTCATTATTTTTTCCTTAAACAACGATACTCTTTTATAATAGTCTTATATTTTTGTGTGTCAAGATTTTCATTACACTTTTTCCTCAATTTTGGGGGATTTGAGCCAAATATTTGCCTCTTTCATGGCTTTGTAACACCAACAATTTGAACACGGTATCCCTTCCGCCGGAGGAGCGTTGTTTGTTATCATATTTTTTGCATATATCATTTTCGGATTATTCAAAGCGTTCAAAAGACCGTCTTCAAAAGCGTTACCGCCAAAATTGCTCTTATAATTTGCACAGCAACCAAGAACTTGACCGTCCCAATTAATTTGCGGTTCCCACAAGTCACGACAAAAGTACCATTCAACTTTTCCGTCTAAATATTCCTGCAATTGGACAACAGGAGAAGTATTGATATCTAACGCATCTATGCCCGTTTCTTTTTTTACATATTCCGCATCTTTTATCGGTGAATAATTTTTATCCCAATTCATATCAAAAATAATTTCATCGACACCGATTTTTTTTGCCTCTTTTTTTGCCTTCGCAATTTCGTGTTCATTATGCCCAAACACTATAAATTTCCAATTCAGAAAAGGGAATTGGCTTTTATATTTTTTCTTATACTTTACAATTTTTTTTACGTTGTTTAATACTTTTTTGTAATCTCCGCCGACACGATACATTTCATAGGTCTTTTGGCTTGCACCGTCTATCGAAACCGTAACCGTATCAACCTGATACTTCACTAACGCTTCTGCCTGTTCATCCGTTAAATAATTCAAATTGACACCGTTTGTGACAGACAATTTAACCCCGTTCATATAGGCATATTCCATTATCTTAACCAATTCGGGGTTCATGAAAATTTCACCGCTGTTAGACAACTCGATTTTTTCCAAAATGTTATCATCAATAAGTTTCTTGAAATTTTCAAATTTCAAATGACCGACCTTGCAACCGTTTTTTACGCCCTCTTTATCTTTTCTCATATAACAGGAAGGACAATGAAGTTGGCAAACCGTACTTGCATCAAGCCTTATATACTTTGGCAATTCAAGTTTGTTTTGATATTTTTCGGCAAGATATTCATCCTTTATAACAATGTCTTTTTCTATTTGATAATCGGTCATTTTTGCTCTCCGTTCCAATTATTTTACCACATCGTCAACAATTTATGCAACTTATGAAAATTGTGATATAATTTCTTTCAGGAGAAAAACATGAACCCTGAAATTTCAGTGATAATGCCCGTCTACAATATTGAAAAATACTTGCCGGAAGCAATTGAAAGCATCCTGTCACAAACCTTCGGCAATTTTGAACTGATTGTTTTAGACGACAAATCGACCGACAACACGCTCAATGTGGCAAAAAATTTTGCCGAAAAAGATAACAGAATTAAAATTATCGAATTTGAAAAAAGGCAAAAGCAAGGTGTCGGAAGAAATATCGGAATTGACAATGCATCCGGTAAATACATTATGTTTCTCGACGGTGACGACGTTGCAAAAGATACTTTTCTCGAAAAAATGCACGATAAAATAAAAAACACAAATGCAGACATTGCAATGTGCAAATTTCAAACATTAGACGATATCACAGGGAAAATTTCGGACACACACCCGTTCGGAGAGGTAAACATTTCCCCTAAAATGACAGAAAACGGATTTTCCCCGTCGGAAATACAAGAACAAATTTTCACCATTCCCAACATCGTTTGGAATAAAATTTACAAAAAAGAATACCTCGTATCAAAAAATGTTCGTTTTCCGGACAAAATAACAATGTGCGAAGACATTATTTTCGGCATAAATGCAACTTTGCAGGCAACAAAACTTGCTTATATCGACGAAAATCTTCTTTTTTACCGTATAAATCGACCCAATGCTTCAAGCGGCGGCAAAGATGATACTTTTTTTGATGTCTTTACGCAATACGAAGTTTTAAGAGAAAATTTTGAAAAACTGAACATTTACGATACCGTTAAAATAAAATTTATCGTTGACGCAATTTACACAATGCTTTTCTTTCTCGAAAGGATAAAGCCTGCTTTTAAAAAGCAATTTTTTACAAAAATGCAATCTGTTTTTCAAAAATATTACGAAGAAGAATTTTCTTCGGAAGAAAAGCTCGATCGGTTTGATTGCACAAGCTATTTTCATCTCAACAGAGTCAGAAATAATTCCTACTTAAAATATAGAATTTTGAATGTAATCGACAAATTCATTCGTATTGAACCGTGGATCGGCGGAAAAGTTTTAGTTCTGTTTTCAAAAAAAGAGATTTGGATTGATAACAGATAATTGTATTTACGTAAAAGACTTGACCGCAAACAGCGAAAAGCGATATACTTACAATATTCTAACTTTACGGGGAGTATGAATGGGACGCCTTTTTTATTCAAGAAAAGTTGTGAAACTTGAACCGCAACATATGATTGAGCAGTACAAAGATAAGTCGGAACTGCCCAAACACATTCGTATTGACTTATGCACAATTTGTCAGCTCAAATGCCCGTCTTGCTATATGAGGCAAGAAGAAGAATATGTCAAAAAAGGTTGTAAACTCGGGTATATGAAGTTTGAAAATTTCAAGAAACTCGTCGACGAAAATGATATCGAAAGTATGGAAATATCAAACAGCGGTGAAATTTTTCTAAATCCCGATTTCGTTAAAATAATTAAATATGCTCAAAAAAAAGGCATATATTTGACTGCCGATAACGGGGTTAATCTTAATTACCTGACTGATGAGCAGGCAGAAGCACTTGTTAAATATGGTTTTGCTTCAATGACAATTTCTTTGGACGGAGCAAGTCAAGAAACGTATTCAATCTACAGAATTGGCGGTGACTACAATAAAGTTATCGAAAACATTGAAAAAATAAATGAATACAAGAAAAAATTAAAAAAAAGAAACCCTCATATTGTATGGAAATTCATCGTTTTCGGTCACAATGAACACGAAATTGAAAAAGCGAAAAAAGAAGCCAAAAGGCTTCATATGGAGATGAAATTTGATGCAAATTGGGATGAAAATTACTCGCCCATTAAAAACAGAGAAAAAGTTTTAAAAGAAACAAATTTAAAATCTTTGGATGTAAACATTTCTCCGGTTGAGCAACTGCAAGAATACGAAGACGGCGTTGTAGATTGGTTTTTCTGCCGTGATTTATGGGAACCTCAAATTAATTGGGACGGTCAAATTTTAGGTTGTTGTGCAAATTTCAAAGAAAATTTTGGGG
>CAZOGS010000005.1:5100-8131 GCA_964579375.1 uncultured Muribaculaceae bacterium | reverse complement strand
AATTGGGACGGTCAAATTTTAGGTTGTTGTGCAAATTTCAAAGAAAATTTTGGGGGCAATGCTTTTGAAGACGGTCTTTTAGAGTCTTTAAACCACCCTTATATGATTTATGCAAAAAATATGGTAACAAACAACGCAAAACCCGCAAAAGACATTCCTTGTTGTCGTTGTTGGGTTTACAAAGATATGATTAAAAACAATCGTTGGTTAAAATCACCGAAAGTCGAAGGAACAATTTAACTGTATGGCAAAAAGAACTTATAGCAAACATATATTAAGAAAAAAGCATCTTTTCGAACAATACAAAGATGCATCCGAGTTACCTAAAAAAGTAAGAATTGAAGCAAGTTCAAAATGCCAATTAGATTGTGTTGAATGCTATATGAGAACCGATCCCGAAGGTGTTGAAAGAGGATGTAAACTCGGTAATCTAAAATTTGAAGATTTTAAAAAATTTGTTGATGAAAATGATATCGAAAGTGTGGAAATATCCAATCACGGTGAAATTTTTCTTAATCCGGAACTCGGAAAAATCATTAAATATGCTTATAAGAAAGGGATTGACCTTAATGCCGGTAACGGGGTAAACCTAAATTATATGCCGAAAGGAATGGCGGAATTACTTGTTAAGTACCAATTCCAAAGCCTTGTTATTTCAATTGACGGAACAACTCAAGAAACTTACGAAAAATACAGAGTTCACGGCAATTTGGAAAAAGTTATAAAAAATATCGAAGAAATTAATTTTTATAAGAAAAAATACAAATCGGAACTTCCTATTTTAACGTGGAAATTTATCGTTTTCGGTCACAATGAACACGAAATTCCGACAGTAAAGAAAATGGCAAAAAAATTGAATATGCAAGTTGAATTTTCGGCAAATTGTATTCCCGAATATTCACCGCTGAAAAATGAAAAGAAGGTTATAAAACAAACGGGATTGATTACGACAGATATGGCTCCGCACGTTATGTTAGATGAATACGAAAACAACCAATCCGATTGGTTTTATTGTGCCTTTTTATGGGATGAACCGCAAATTAATTGGGACGGAAGAATATTAGGTTGTTGTTCTTTATATGACGGTGATTTCGGCGGTAATGCTTTCACCGACGGTTATCTAAACGCAATGAATAATTCAAAAATCATTTACGCAAAAAATATGCTCACAAACAACGCCCCGCCTGCAAAAGACATTCCATGTACAAGTTGTTATGCTTATATAGATTTACAAGAAAACAACCGATTTATGAAATCACTTAAACAATCTAATTCAGAAGAAAAACACACCTAAGGCATTAAAAATGTTCTTCGTTTGAAAGAGAAATGTTGATTTTCGGAATTTTGTACTTGTTGAAAAAGCTTTTCAATTCAAACATAAAGAAGTTATTTCTCAAAATCATATACAATTTATTGTATAAATCGGCAGAAGCTTCTTTATTGTAAAAATCTTCTATAAATCCTTCATAAACAGATAATTCTTCTTGCATTCTGTTAAAAAATTCACGTTTATAAAGTCTGTTTACCCTTTGATAGAAGAACAAGAAGGAATATACGTGATAGTGCATAAAAGCTTCTTCCATCTTGTAGTATATGCCTTGTTCTTTAATATTTTCTTTCACCATTTTGTACATCTTAAAGCAATCGAAAGTCGTTCTGTCTTTAAGCATCGAAGAAGATGTCGGTCTGTTTATTCTGTAATAAATCAAACATTCATTCAAAACAGAAATCTTTTTCGCTCTAAAGGCAGCCTTTAAAGCAAATACGTCATCTTCACAGAACATTCCTCCGGGGAATTTTATATCATTTTCAATTAAAAATGATTTTTTATAAATTCTGTCCCAAACGACATTGCACTTTTCGAGCAATTCTACAGGATTTATATCAGAGTAACAAAATCCGCTGTGGAATTTTTTATCAAAATAAGCATAATTGCCGGCTTCATATTTTTTGAAAGAAACTTTTCCCGTCTTATGATCGATTGTTGCAAACTTGCAAACCGTCATATCCGCATCGTCTTCGACTATTTTGTTGTATAATTTTTCGGCACAAGTTTTGTCATAAGAATCATCCGCATCCAAAAACATAATATAATCCGAGGTTGCCTGTTCTATTGCGATGTTTCGTGCATATCCCTGACGATAGTTCTTATCCAACTCAATTAATTTAATTCTTGAGTCTTCTCTCATAATATCTTTTACAATCTCTACCGTATTGTCCGTCGACTTGTCGTCAACAACAATAATTTCAATATCCTCCAAAGTTTGATTCATACAACTAACCAAACAATTTTTAACAAATTTTTTTTCGTTATAAACAGGAATAATAATCGAAACTTTTGCCATAACAATTACCTTTCATCCAATGATTTCAACAAAATCTCACAAGTTCTTTTAATATCCGCTTTTTCCAAATCATAATACAACGGCATCATAAGCATTCTTGCACAAACATCTTCCGCAATCGGGCAAGCCTGATATTTTTTCAAATACTTTAACGTATTCAATGTCGGATAATAACAGTGCCACGGATATATTCCGTTTTCGCAAAGATTATTCATGACATTATTCATTTCGTCAATTGATTTCAACACAATTACATAATACGGATACTTATAATTCAAATCCATCTGTTTCTTAGGTGTAATTACTTTATCACCCAATAACTCATCATAGTATTCGCTTAATTTTTTTCTTTTTTCGATAACTTTATCAATATAATCCAAATTTGCAAGCCCCATTGCCGCATGCAATTCGGAAACCCTTGCGTTTATTCCGTCACGGATAAAATTATCATCCTCATGCCCGCATTTTTTTATAAGATCAAGCTCTCTGTCAATTTCTTCGCTCTGAGTAAAGACAAGCCCGCCTTCACCCATATGCAACAATTTACTTTCTTGCAACGAAACAACTGAAACATCGCCGTAATCCGTAAGCGGTTTGCCTTTGTATTCCGCCGCAAAAGCATGAGCAGCATCATAAATTACTTTTAAGTTATGTTTTTTTGCTATTTCTTCAATTTTTTCTATATT
>CAZOGS010000005.1:0-5000 GCA_964579375.1 uncultured Muribaculaceae bacterium | reverse complement strand
ACATAAACGTCAATCGGAGGTAAAAACGCTTTTGAAGTAAAAATTTCTCTTTTTCTCATACCTTTACACCACTGCTTCAAGCATAGCATATATACACATTATGTCAATTCAAACAACAATTTTTTACGTAAAACGAACAATAAAGAATTAAGGATTTTCTTCTTCGCATTCTTCTTTGTAAAAACAAGTACATCTTGCACAAGTCGGGAATTTGTTTTTGCAATCCAAATATTCTCTTGTTTCTTCCGCAATTTTGTTATTCCAAATTTTTGAAATAGGCTCTTTTGTTGCATTTCCCAATACGTTATACAAACAGCTTGCAACAGTGCCGTCAGGGAAGAAAAACGGTATTTTGTACGGAGAAAGACATTTTTTATCATTTTTTATGTCGTATGCTTTTGTATCGTCATAATAATCAAGTCTTTCCTGTTCCGTCAACTCGGGAAATTCTTTTACAAAACCGGGATATTTCGCCTTAACGTCTTTTATAATCTCATTCAATTTATGAACATATTCCGGAGAAAAGCTTGTATCTTGCCTCATCATCAATCTGTGAGTATAAGGATGAGTATACAATTTTTTCATTTCAGACTGCATTTCTTCATCTTTTTCGGTAGAAACATATCTCGGGTGATTTAAAACAATTTCCGTGGGATGATACTGACGCATACGTTCTACAAAATCGTATATTTCATCAATATTATCAGGCAACATAACAAAGTTTATGTTGAACCAAATCGGCATCTCATCTTGAATAAGGTGGTGCTGATTTATGTCATCCATCGCAGCTAAGGCTTTTTCTGCCCGTTCAAAAGCACCTTTGAAATTTCTTATTCTGTCATGCGTTTCTCCTATACCGTCAATAGAAACGGTAACTCCGCAGAAATTTTTTCTGATTATCGGTATATTCTTTTCCAATAAAGAACCGTTTGTTACGATATGAGTACTGATATTTCTCTTAACGGCATTTTTTAAGATTTTTTCAAAATCCTTATGCAATGTCGGTTCACCGCCCAATATAATAAGAATAGACTCCGGATAATTTTTTTCTATATCGGCAAAAATTTTATCCCACTCTTTTGCACTGAGTTCTTTCTTTTTGTCAATACCTTCCTGAGTGCACATTTTGCAAGCAAAATTGCATCTGAAAGTAATATACGTAATAAACTCATTAATATGTTGATTTGTCATGACAAAACCTCGTTCCAACACCCGTATTTTAAAATACTATAACAATAAAATCAACAATTTGTATTTGAAATAAGTTTCAATCATGCTATAATTCACTTGATTGTTAATACAATTACAGATAATGTAAGTTAGAGGAAACACAAGAGTTGTATTGAGGCAGGGTAAATGATTTATAAAAGTTGTGACCATATCGAACACGGATTGTACTTTTCAACGGATTTTGTTTGCCATTGTTGTCATTTAAACGGTAAAGATATTGAAAACGAAAAGATATTGAGTAATTACCACGGCGAAATATTGGACTGGCAGCAAATACTCGATGCAAAAATGAAGAAAAGAGAAGCTCATCAAAGAGGAGAATTCTCTCCTTGTTGTCAAAATTGTCCGCATTTACGTGAAGCTGATTGGGAAGATGAATTTTATGTTAATATGCTTTTCCTTTCCCATTTTACAAAGTGCAACAGTAACTGTACATATTGTTTTACCGCTGAAGATAAAAAAAGATTTAATTCTTTTAAAGAATATTCAATTCTTCCCGTGCTTGAAGATTTAGCAAAAAATAAATCCGTTCATTTTGACGGAACAATATTTATAACGGGAGGCGAACCGACAGAATTAAAAGAGCTTGATAAAATCATAGAATTTTTTGAAAAGAACAATCAACAACATTATTTTATCCAAACCTCCGGAATTAAGTATTCAAAGGCAATAGAACAAATTTTAGAAAAGGGAAAAGCGACAGTAACCGTTTCTCCCGATGCGGGAAGCAAAGACACGTATAAAAAAATCAAACGTGTTAACGCCTTCAATAAAGTTATGGATAACTTAAAAAAATATAACGAAAAGACTAAAGGCGACAGCGTTTTGGTAACGAAATACATATTTGTTCCGGAAATTAATGACAACAGAAAAGAGGTTGATTTGTTCTTTGATGCTTGTCAGAAGAGAAACTTAAAAAATATTTCTCTCGATTTTGAATCCGGATTTTTGACAATGTACCCCAAACGCATACCCGAAATGGTACCGCAATTAATAAAACACCTACAACAAAGAGGAGAAAACTCGGGTATCAATGTTACATTAGAGGCAAACGCCGCTATATTGTTGAATAATCTTGACAACAACATTTGTGCAACTATATCAAAAAACCCGATTAATAAAGAATATTTTTCTTGTGAAGAAAACCTTCATACAATTTGTTTTATGCCGGAAGGATTAAGACACTGTATGTATTTGAGTGCGGATGATGCCCCCGATGCAATTAAAATTTCGGAAGAAAGTCCCGTTAATCCCGATTATGTTTTCGACTATAAACATAAAATTGAAGAACAAAGAAGAAAAGGAAAAATTCACAAAAACTGTAAAAATTGCTTCATGGCAAGTAAAAAAATTCACGATAACAGAGAATACATAAGCAAAGTCTTGATTTCTCACAGAACTGATTGTAACGCCGAATGCACATTCTGCTACAACAGATTTGATAAAGACACAAAGTATGATTTGTATCCGATAATGCCTCAATTAGAACAATTTAAGCCTTATTTTAAAAACGGTTGCGAAATGCACTTTGGAGGAGGAGAACCGACAATTTGGGAAGAATTTGACGAGATGATAGACTTTGCAATAAAAGAAAAATTCTCAAATATCTTCATCGCAACAAACGGAACAAGATTTTCCCAAAAACTTGCCGATGCTATTGCCATGGGAAAAGTACAACTCGTTGTTACGACAGATACCGCAGATGAACTCGTCTTCAAAAATTTAAAAGGAATTTCTCTCGAAGATGTTACCGAAAATTTAAAAAAATATATTGAATACGATAAAACAGGTTCGGCTATTCAAAACAAATATATTATCATTCCGAATGTTAATGATAACGAAGACTCAATAAATCAATGGATTGAATATAACAAACAAATCGGCATCAAAAATCTCGCAATTGATATCGAAGCTTGTTTCTTTTCAAGGAACAGAAATAAAATATCAGTAAGATTGAAAAAGTTGGTTTCTTATGCGGAACAAACAATTCAAGATAACGGTCTGAATTGTATTTTGTATAACTTCGCATCACAAATGCGATTTGACGATAAGAAATAACTTTTCGGATAGAATTATTGAACAAAAAAAAACGACTCTCAAACGTATTATCGAGAGTCGTTTTTAATTTCTTTTTCGATATAGAAAAACTATTTGTTAAATTTCACAAAGATGTCATAAACAAAATCGGCACCTTTGATTAATGTTTCATAATCCATACTTTCATCAGAGGAGTGCATGTTTTTAATTGTAGCAACACCAATCAAATAAGGCTTTATAACCTTTCCGTATTTATTTTTTTCGTTCGCATAAATGTGAGTTTCGGCACCTGCGTGGAAAGATGCAACTTTAACGTCAACACCTGTTTCCTTACCGACTTCCCTCGCAACATCAGGAATTGTCGTATCATTGTTTTTTTCGAATTTCTTCGTTTTAACTTTTGATGTCATTTTAAAAATTGCAATCCCGTCATATTTTGCATTGAATTTATCAACAATTTTTTGTATATCGGAAAGCAAATCGGCTTCGGCTTGAGAATCGGAACTTCTCAAAGAATAGATAGCCGCACCTTTTTTGTTGATAACGTTCGTAACGGCGTTATTAATGAGGTAATCAAAATGTTCACCGTTTTTGAGGTCTTGTTTTGTCATTTTTTGAAGCGGAAAATCTACACCGCCGCCTAAAATCACACCGAGATTAATTGAAGTCACAACGCCTTCTTCATCTTGTTTATAAACACCTTGCGGAATTTCAGAAACGATATCGGCAAGCAATTTTGCGGCGTTGACCCTTGTCGTATCTGCAATATCATTTCCGGAATGACCACCCTTTAGACCTTCAACTTCGATTAAGACATTTGTATAACCCGCACCGGCAATCATAACTTCGCCAAAACTGTCAGAATCAAGGACAAGTGCATATTCGGAATTTAATTCATCCATTTTAACGTGCTTGATACCGCTCATGCCGCTTTCTTCATCACGGGTAAAGACCAATTCCAAACCGCCGTGCTTTAAATCTTTATTTTCAATAATACGGCATGCCGTGTGAATAGCTGCCGTAATACCCGCCTTGTCGTCAGCACCCAAAGTGCGTTTTTTATCCGTTTCAATGTATTTGTCATCTTTTAAAACAATATTGACAGGCGAATCATCACCCACTACATCCATATGGGCGGATAAAAGCATGGGCTTTTTGTTTTCATCAGTTGCGGGAATTCTTGCAATAACGTTTGAATAATCATCTTGAAAGACGTCAATTCCGTTACTTTTCAAAGTTGCTATTATTTCGGTTGCAACATCGTTTTCTCCCATTGAAGGAGAAGGTATTTCCGCTAAAGTACAAAATAAATCAATTAAAGTGTTTTGTTGTCTTAGTTCTTGAATATTCATTTACTTTCCTCTTTTCTTCGTTAAAAGAATTATATACCCTTTTTTATATGATAGCAAAACAAAATTTTACAATTTGTCAAATCCTGTAATATTGTGAATTACAGCGACATGAAAAAGCCAAAAATCCAATCGGGGTTTGCAATCTTTTCATGTTTAATATAGGATATTAACAAGTGTTAGAACTACAATTAATGTTACATGAAAAAGCAAGAGAGGAATAATGAATAAAAAATCACTACTTTTAACAGTAATAATTGTTGCAGTGACCTTTGTATTTACAATGATGCCGGCAATTTCAGCACAAACTGCATCAATGCATGACATCAAACAATACATTATTAAATGCTCGACAGAAATGGGTGTAGAACCCGAAATTGCACT
>CAZOGS010000004.1:28550-36983 GCA_964579375.1 uncultured Muribaculaceae bacterium | reverse complement strand
TATATTTGCCGGCGGAACTCCTTATTCTATGCCTCTTTCGGCTGAAAATAATTTCTTGCCCGATTTTGATAAAATTCCTGAAGAAATTGCAAAAAAATCAAAAATTATGTTTTTGAATTATCCTAATAACCCGACCGGTGCGGTTTGTGATTTAGACTTTTTCAAAAAAGCTGTTGATTTTTGTAAAAAATATGACATTCTTCTTTGTCATGACCAAGCATATTGCGAAATGACTTATGACGGATATGTTGCACCGTCCGTATTGCAAGTTGAAGGTGCAAAAGACATTGCAATTGAATTTTTCTCTCATTCAAAATCATACAATATGACCGGATGGAGAGTCGGATTTGTTTGCGGTAACGAAGAAGCTATCACTGCTTTGGGTACGATTAAAAACAACATTGACTCGGGTGTGTTCAAGGCTGTTCAACAAGCCGCTGTAGCTGCTTTCAATACACCGAAAGAACGTATTGCAAAACTCAACAATATGTATAAGGAACGTAAAGAAGTGATGGAACAGGGGTTGAGAGAATTAGGTTGGGATGTTGAACCGTCAAAGGCAACTTTCTATCTTTGGATACCTGTTCCGAAAGGATTTACGTCTGAAGAATTTGTAACAGTAATGCTCGAAAAAGCACACGTTGTTGTTCCGCCCGGAAACGGTTACGGTAAGTACGGTGAAGGCTTCTTCCGTATTGCGTTGACAAAACCTGTTGAAGTTATCAAAGAAGCCTTGAAACGTATGAAAGAAGCAGGTATTTCTTACAATATGACGAAATAGTATTTTTAACTCAATTAAGCGGTGATTAATTTCACCGCTTTTTTGATGCAAAACAAAAAGGCGGTTTTTTACCGCCTTAAAAAATCTCTCTCTCAAGTTCAATGATAAGTTATTTAACAGATTTAAATAATGCCTTTATCATTGAGAAAAATCCTGTTTTTTGCGGCGTAAAAACATCCGCCGTTACAAGATTTATGTAATGTTTGTTTAAACCTTTGCGAGCTAACGGAGTTGCCGTAAATTCTCTTTCAATAACAAAACTTGTTTCTTCCGTAATTTCTTTTGTTAACATTCAAACCATCCTTTTCGATAATAGAATATCAAATTTTATGCTATTTAAAATCATCTGTTTTATTGAAAATATGATAAAATTGAGTTACTATTTTAAGTAAGTTTATCTTGTAGGATTTTAAACAAAGAGGTTTTAATGAATAAATTTACCAAAATTGCAATTTTATTTTTCACGGTATTAGGATTTGGATTGTCTGTTCATCTTTGCAAAATATATTATGATGCAAACTTCAATCCCTATGCACTCTCGAGTTTTTGTTCGGTTTCCGATTTTGTTGATTGCGACGGGGTTGCAAAGACCGTATATTCGCAATTTTTTGGCATTCCTCTTTGCCTTTGGGGTTTATTTTTATATACATTTATTTTTCTGCTGTTTTTTGCGGAAAAACTTGCAAAATATAAGTATTTGCGGTTTATGGAGGTATTCAAAAATCCGCAATCTTACATATTTTCTTTAGGATTATTGTCATTTTGTATTTCGGCTTGTCTTGCGGGACTTTCAATTTTTGAAATACATAAAATTTGCGTACTTTGTATAGCAACCTATTTGGTTGACTTGGCACTTGCGATTGTTGCAAAAGATTTTGAAAAACCGTTGCTTTTTGAAATTAAACAATCAGTTACTGATTTTATAGATGCCGTAAAGATTAAAAAATATTTGATAGCTTTCATATCTGTAGTTATTGTATTTGCAGGTATATTAACTTATACGTCGTTAAGTAATGTTTTAACTCCGCAGATTAAAAATATGAAAATCAAAGTTTCCGGCGAAAAGACTTATCCTTCTGACGGCAACGTTTTGGGCGAATCAAGTGCAAGAATAATAATACATGAATATTTTGATTACAATTGTGCAGGTTGTTATATGATGGGTCTTGTTCTTGACAGAGCTTTAAATGAGCTTGAAGGAATTAAGGTTATTCACCACAATATGCCTTTGGATTCAGTTTGTAACCCATTGCTTAAATCGGGAGGACATCAGGGTTCTTGCCAAATGGCAAGATATGCACTTGCCGCAAAAAAACAAGGTGCGTACAGAGAAGTCCACGAAATTTTATTTGATAAAACACCTGCTACGGAAGATGAAATTATCACACTTTTAAAACAAGTCAAAACATTAGACATCAAAAAGCTTAAATCTGATGCGAACTCTGATGAAATAAAAGAAGAATTAAGACAAGAAATTGAAGACGGTTTAAAACAAGAAATTAACGGAACTCCGACAACTATTATTAATATGGAAAAAACGATTGGAAATATTAATTATCTTGATTTAAAAGAAAAACTTATAAAATTGGGTGCAAAAGAGAAAAATCATGACTAAAATTCTTTTGCATGCCTGTTGTGCAGTTTGTGCGGGATATCCGCTCGATTTGCTTCGGGAACTCGGATACGAGCCGATTGTATATTTTTTTAATCCAAATATTCATCCTAAGGAAGAATATGACAGGCGTTTGGCTGAGCTTGTCCGTTATACAAAAAAACTGAAAATCGAATTAATCATAGAAGAAGAAAATTCTCAAAATTGGTTTGACTTTATCAAAGGTTATGAAAACGAACCTGAAAAAGGGCTTCGTTGTCATAAATGCTTTGAATACAGACTGCAAAAAACTGCACAAAAAGCAAAAGATTTGGGTATAGATAAATTTACGACAACATTGTTTGTAAGTCCTCATAAAGTCAGAAATGACATTATTGAAGAAGGTAAAAAGGCTTCAAATGTATATGGTGTTGAGTTTTTAGATATTGATTTCAGAAAAAAAGACGGCTTTTTAAAAACAATGAAAATAGCAAAATCGGAAAATTTTTACAGACAGACATACTGCGGTTGTACTTATTCAATAAGAAAAGAAACCGTTACAAAGGCTTAAATATCTATAAAAAAGGGTTGATTTTTATTTTTTAATTTATATAATTACAACATATTTTTATTATGTTGAGTTATATAAGGAAAAGGAAAAATTATGCAAGAACTTGAAAAGCAATTCCACATCAGATGTGTTGAAGGAGATGTAGGTCGTTATGTAATTCTTCCGGGTGACCCCGGTCGTTGCGAATCAATCGCAAAATTGTTTGACAATCCCCATCACGTAGCACAAAACAGAGAGTACAATATCTACACAGGTACTTTGCTCGGGGAAAAAGTCAGTGTTTGTTCAACAGGTATCGGCGGACCTTCAGCTTCTATCGCAATGGAAGAACTTCATAACATCGGTGCTGATACATTCATCAGAACCGGTACTTGCGGCGGTATTGATTTAAATGTTCAATCAGGCGATATTGTTGTTGCGACGGGTGCTATCAGATTTGAACATACTTCTATGGAATATGCTCCGATTGAATATCCTGCAGTTGCAAACCTCGATATTACAATTGCACTTCGCCAAGCAGCACTTGCTATGGGAAAAACAACACATACAGGTGTCGTTCAATGTAAAGATGCATTCTACGGTCAACACAGCCCTGCTAAGATGCCTGTTTCATACGAACTTCTCAATAAATGGGAAGCTTGGAAACGTTTAGGAGTTAAAGCTTCCGAAATGGAATCAGCAGCATTATTTGTTGTTGCAGATGCTCTTAAATGTCGTTGCGGCTCTTGCTTCCACGTTATTTGGAATCAAGAAAGAGAAGCTGCAGGATTAGACCAAAAAATGAGTGAAGATACTTCTTCAGCTGTAAAAGTTGCTGTTGAAGCTTTGAAACTTGTTATCGAACAAGACAGAGCAGCGAATAAATAGAAAAAAATAGGTCAATTAAAAGTCTTGTCGTAAGCAAGTAAATATTAGTTTACCTATTTAATAAAGAGGATTGTAATTTTTTTACAATCCTTTTTTTTGTTATAATAAATTTGTTAAATTTTTGAACAGTTTAGGAGGAAATAATGTTTGACGTAATTACAATCGGAAGTGCGACAAGAGATGCTTTTATTGAAACTGATGCTGCAAACATTGTATCAGTTGCAAAAAAAGAAAGTAACAGTGCTTTTATGGCATATCCTTATGGTTCTAAAATTGAAATAAATGCTTTCAATGTAGCTTTTGGCGGCGGTGCGGTTAATACAGCTTGTAATTTCTCTAAGCTTGGAATGAAAACTGCTTCTATAATTAAAATCGGAGATGATTCAACCGGCAAAGATATTCTCAAAATGCTCCAAAATAACGGAATTTGTACAGATGCCGTTGTTATAGATAAAGAAGAAAATACCGGATTTTCGGTTATTTTGTTAAGCTTTCAAGGTGACAGGACAGTTCTTGCACACAGAGGACCTAACGCAACAATTACCGAAAAAGATATCAATTTTGAAATGATAAAAAATTCAAAATGGCTTTATATTGCACCTTTAAACGGTGAAAGTACGGAAGTTTTGGATTTGATTGCCGATTTCGCTGAAAAAAATGATGTCAATATGGCTATCAATGTTGGTACAAGTAGTATTAAGCGTGGCGAAAAATATCTTGAGAAAATATTAAAAACCGCAGAAGTTGTTTTGATGAATTCTGAAGAGGCAAGCATGCTGACAAAAATTCACGTTCGCCCAAATTCAAAAACCGAAAATTTCTCTGAATGTAAAATTCATCCCGATATAAAAGAAATGCTTAAAAAATTGAAGTCCACAAAAGCTAAAATTGTTGTCATTACTGACGGCGGAAACGGAGCTTATGCTTATGACGGAGAAACTTTCTATCAATGTGACGAATTTCCCGCCAAGGTTGTAAGTACTTTGGGGGCAGGTGATGCATTTGCTTCAACATTTGTTAGTGTGTTGCACAAAACTGATTGGGATATTGAAAAATCTTTGAAATATGCTTCTATAAATGCGGCATCTGTTGTCGGAAAATTCAATGCTCAAGATGGTCAAATGTCTTTTGACGAAATTGAAAAACTTGCAAATGACCGGAAAAACTTCACTGTTTGTAAAATAAAATAGACCTTTTGAGTGAAACTCTCAAGGTCTAAATTGATTTTATTTATATTCATCTTCTGATACCGGCTGAAGCCAGTTTGGTTTATTATTTGGCAGATTGGGTTCTATTGAGATATGTGCAAATTTACTTTTTGGGGATGCTCCGTGCCAATGTTCAACATTTGGTTCGATTTTTACGACATCTCCTTTTTTAAGAATTTGTATTTCTTTTCCACGTTTTTGATATCTGCCTTCCCCTGCAGTCACAAGTAAAATTTGCCCTCCTGAATGCGTATGCCAATTCGTTCTTGCACCTTTTTCAAAGGTAACATTTGCTATTGAAGAGTTGTATATATTATCATTTGTTACTAACATATTCAGATATGTTTCTCCCGTGAAAAATTTCCCGTACGGGTTTGGTTCACCTTTTTCAAATGGTTGTTGCAATTCTGCCGAAATACTCATCGAACCTCCTAATAATATTAATATCAACAATAATTGTTTCATTTATTTCTCCAAGCATTTTTTGCAATCTTGTACAATAATTTCTGGGGTCAAATGATAACGTTCATACAAAACATTCAAAGGAACTCTGTCCGTAAATTCTTTGTTACCGCCGAAATTCAATACCTTCATATCTGAATTTCCGTAAAATCTTGCGATTTTTTCACCGAAACCTCCGTCAAGGCATCCGTCCTCAAGAGTAATTACAAGTTTATGATTTGCTTTTAAATTATTCAAAAGCTCTTCATCAACTCCCGTAATAAATTTTGGGTTAATCAATGTAGCGTTAATGTTTTCATTTTTTAGTGCTTCTTTAACTTTTTTGCTGAGATGATAGAAATTACCAAGTCCGATAATTGCTATTTCTGAACCGTTTTCGGTAATTTCATATTTGTTCAATTGTGAATAATCCGTATTGTCAGCTTTGCCTCTCGAGATAACTTCACCGAAAGGAACTCTAATAGCAACAGGGTGTTCCTTTTGTTCAACCGCATAATCAAGCATTTTCAAATATTCCTCTTTGCAAGTCGGTGCAAGATATACGATATTGGGAATATTTGAAATCAAAGGTATATCAAACGAACCGAGGTGCGTTGCATCGGCTTCCGAAATTGCTCCCCAATTTACCAAAATAGTTGCCGGAGAGTTATTTAGTGCTAAATCTTGTGACAATTGGTCATAAGTCCTTTGAATAAAAGAACTTAATATCGAAAGAATAGGTTTTGCTCCGAATTTCGCTAAAGCCGAAGAATATGCAATTGCGTGTTCTTCGGCAATACCGACATCCGTATAATTTTTACCTAACTTAATTCTGAAATCTTTTGTAAAACCTGTAGCCCCCGGAGTTGCAGGTGATATGGCAATAACTGTTTTGTCCTGCTTTTGTTTTTCAAGAATGTAATTTGTCGTGATTGTATTGTAATTTTCAGCTTGAATACTTACTTTATTTTGCTCATCCAAAAAGTGAGGAAGTGACCAATGCCCCCATTCTTTATTCTCTTCTGCGGGTTTATAGCCTTTTCCTTTGAGTGTGTGAATATGGACAACTGTCGGCTTGTCTGTATTTTTTACATTTTCAAATGTTTTAATTAATTCTTCAATGTCATTTCCGTTTTCAACATAGAAATACTTAAATCCAAATGCTTTAAAGAAATTCAGCTCCGCTTTTCCGCAGGTATTTCTTAAATGTGCAAGATTTTCGTATAGTCCGCCTTGATTTTCGGCAATAGACATTTCATTGTCATTAACAATTATTATAATGTTTGAGCCCAAAACAGATGCATTGTTTAATCCTTCGAACGCTTCTCCTCCACTGAGAGAGCCGTCGCCAATGAGAGCAATAACGTTATAATTCTTGCCTTTTAAGTCACGGGCTTTTGCAACACCTGTTGCTAAACTTATTGATGTTGATGTATGACCTATGACAAAAGTGTCATGTTCACTTTCTTCGGGGTTAAAATAACCTGAAATTTCGGGATGTTCAAGAGGATTTGTAAATCCTTCTTTTCTTCCTGTCAGCATTTTGTGCGGATAGCATTGGTGAGAAACGTCAAAAACAAATTTGTCAACAGGCGAGTTAAAAACTTTATGAAGGGCAATTGTTGCTTCTACAATTCCTAAATCGGGTCCGAGATGTCCGCCCATAGTGTTTACTCTTGTTAAAATACCTCGTCTTATTTCTTCAGAGAGGATTTTCATTTCTTCAATTGACAGTTTTTTTACATCTTGCGGAGAATTAATTTTATCTAAAATAGACATTTGCTTTTCCTTTTCTATAAATTCAAACTATTTAACCAATTTTTTAGTGACTTTTCATCAATTGTGCGGACGTACGTTGAAAAACCTGTTTTAATTTTAGCATTCGGAGCGAATTTTTTTATGTCTGTAAATGTTGAAGATGCACCGCCTCCGCCATGGGTACAAAAAGGCACGATTGTTTTATTTTCAAAATCATTTTTTGCAACAAATGTTCTGACAGGGGATGACATTGTATACCACCAAACGGGTGTGCCGACAAAAATTATATCATATTGCGATAAATCTTTTTCCATTGGATTTAATTCAGGCATAAAATTTTGTACTTTTTCTGTTTTAACCATTTCGACAACTTCGTCATAGTCGTTTGGATAAGGTGTAACAGGAATGATTTCAGCAATATCTCCTCCTGTTTCTTTTTGAATTTTTTCGGCAAGATACCTTGTATTTCCCGTGTGAGAATAGTATGTAATTAAAATTTTATGAGTCATGTTTTCCTCCGTTTTTTTGGTCTTTGCAACAGAATAACCGTATATTCCGATAATTACAATCAGTAGTGCAACTATGAATATTGACAATATTCTTTTCATTTTCTTTCTCCCTTGGTATAATTTTAGTGCTTGAGAGTTACTCTCAGTCAATAGTTTTTTTAATGAGGAGATTTACAAATGTACACAATAAAAGAAGTTTCAGAAATGATGGATGTTTCGGAGCATACATTACGTTTTTGGGCAAAAAACGGATTTATTCCCGATATTGAAAGGGATAGAAATAATATAAGGTTGTTTTCTGAGCATACACTTGGTTGGGTTAAAATTGTGAAGTGCTTAAGAAATGTCGGTGTTGATTTAAAATCTGTAAAAAAATATGTTGATTTATGTTTGATTGGTGATTCTACAATTCAAGAGAGGTATGAAATTATACTTGAAACAAAGAAAAAAGCACATGCACAAATGGAAGATTTGAAAAAACAGCTTGAAGTTTTGGATTATAAAGAAAATTACTATAAGACATTAATTGCAAATAATTTGAAGGATAAATATAATCCCGTTAATAACGAAAACAAAGAAGGTATATTATGTGGTTAATGTATGCGATTGGAAGTGCAGTTTTTGCCGCATTAACAGCGATTACGGCAAAGGTTGGCGTTACGGGAATAAATTCAAATCTCGCAACCGCCATCAGAACTTTTGTTGTA
>CAZOGS010000004.1:26004-28450 GCA_964579375.1 uncultured Muribaculaceae bacterium | reverse complement strand
TTTCAAATAGGGGATATTGTATGAAAAACAGTTTTTTATCGTTATATTACTTATCTGAAACTTTAACGGTATTTTCAGATTTGAAACAAGATAAAGTTTTAGGTAATTTGTGCAAAATTCTTGAAATTTTTGTAAAAAAAGACTTCAAGGAGAGAATTTATCCGGAAGCAATGGAATATTATTCACAGATGTGCAGAGAGTTGTATAAGTCCGATAAATCGGCAAGTCTGCCAAATTATTTGTATGACTTGATTTTATATGATGTGAATACATTTTCGGTTGCCTGTGCAAAAGGAAAATTTCATGAAATATCGACACACATAATTGAATCAGTAAAAAATGATATTAAAACTATAAGGTTACTTTCAGAAATTGATTACGACGATATAGTCGGAATGCTTATTAAGAATAATCCTGAACTCGAAAAAATTGCTGACAGTATACCTTCTTATGCAAATTCTTTTAAGTATTACGGAAAAAAGGATATTTGGGAAGATTATATTTCAGATTATGTAAGATTTTATGCTAAAAACGGAACGGGCATGTTTGCGAGAAATTATTCATTCAGAATGGATTTAAACGGAGAACTTTTGCCTGTTTCATATCCTGATACAATCCGATTGGATAACTTGAAATTATATGAATCGCAAAAGCAAAAAGCCAATAATAATATGGTTTCTTTCTTGTCAGGCAATCCGTACAACAACGTTTTGCTTTATGGTGACAGGGGAACGGGCAAATCATCCTGTGTTAAGGCACTTGCAAATGAGTATGCGGAAGTCGGTTTGAGAGTTATTCAACTTGAAAAGAATAAATTAAAACACTTAAGCGGCTTGATGCAACAGCTTGCCGATAATCCGTTGAAATTTTTAATTTTTATCGATGATTTAACATTTAGTGAAGACGATGACAATATGGGAACGCTGAAGGCGGTTCTTGAAGGCTCGGTTTGTGCACAACCTCAAAATACTGTTATTTATGCAACATCAAATCGTCGTCATATTGTTCGTGAAACATTCTCGGCTCGTGAGGGTGATGAGTTGCACAAGGAAGACACAATTGATGAAATTATGTCATTGTCGGACAGATTTGGATTAATGATTACATTCCAAATGCCGAGCAGAGAAAAATTCCTCGAAATTGCAAAACAGATTGCCGAAGAAAGAGGAATCGATGCTTCTTTTGACGAAATTGCGGAAGGTATTGAAAAATACGCTTTGGCAAGGGGTTATCGTTCTCCGAGAATTGCAAAGCAATATTTGGATTTGACTTTTAATGAATAACTTTTTTTCGAAAATCAAAATACCGAAAGATTTTATTTCATATTGTTTGGTTGGAGTTGTAAACACAATCGCAAGTATGCTTGCGGCTTTTATTGCTTTGAATTTGCTTAATTTGAATTATTATGTTTCAACAACACTGTCTTATTTTGTTGGTGTCCTCACTTCATTTGTTTTAAATAAAAAATATACATTTAAAGATGAAGAAAAGAACATCTTTTTACAATTTTTAAAATTCAATTTGACAATTCTTCCTATTTACATATTGTGTTTTTGGTTTGTCGGAAACAACTTAACTTATCTTTATTTTAATCATTTCCCGCACACTGCAGATATATTGCATAACATTATTTTAACGGGTTTAAGATGGTCAATTCCGGCAGATGTATTAATTGACGATATTGCCGTATGCGTTTCAATACTAATCAATTTGTTTATTTCCTTTACGGTTATCAAAAAGGTAGTATTTAAACGAAATTAGAACTCGAAAAATTTTATACATAATACAAAAAGCCGAGGCGATTAAGCTTCGGCTTTTGTGAATAAATTTTAGAACAACTATTCAGCTGCTTCTTCTTTTGCATCTTCTTCAGAGATAATTTCTTCTTTGATGATTTCTGATGCAACAACATTAACGTTCATTTCAGCTTTAACTTTTGATGTCAATTTGATTGTCATAACAAAAGTTCCCAAAGCGTTAAGAGGTGCACTTAAAGTGATTTCTTTTCTGTCACCTTCAATACCTGTCTTAGCAAGAATTTCTTCTGCCAATCTCTTAGTTGTGATTGTGCCGAATAATTTTCCGCTTTCACCTGCTTTTGCTGCAATTTCGATAGTACCGAATTCAGTAAGTTTTTCTGAAACTGCGAGTGCTTCTTGGTGCAATTTTTCTTGCTTAGCTTTGATTCTTGCAAGGTTCTTTTCTCTGTTTGCAATTGCACCTGCAGTTGCTTTTGTTGCTAAATTTTGGGGAAGTAAAAAGTTTCTTGCGTATCCGTCTTTTACCTTAACGATATCGCCTGCTTCACCGATATTTTGAACGTCTTTTGTTAAAATAATTTCCATTATAAATCTCCTTTGTGATGTTTAGAAGTAAGAAAATCATATAAAAAACATAACAAAATGTCTATCGGTAATTTTCTAAAAGTTAACAAATGTCAAGAATT
>CAZOGS010000004.1:0-25904 GCA_964579375.1 uncultured Muribaculaceae bacterium | reverse complement strand
CTTGTATATTCCGAGCATGTCGGGTAAAATCTGCATGTTCTCGGAGTATATTTTGAAAAAAATTGATATATTTTTATCAAAAAAAGTGCAAAACATTCAAGCATGTTCATTCCTAAAGTGCAACAGGTGTGTAATAAAGAGTAAATTCTTCCTCTGCATCAATTTTTGCATGCCCGCCCCGTACGGGAAAAAGTAAAGGCAACAACGGACAAACCCAAATCGCTCTGTTTGCACCTTCTTTTCGGATTTCTCCTTCTAATTTAACGGTCGACATGTACTCAATTTTGAAGTTTCCAACGGTCAAATTTGCAGGAACACCTTTCATTTCATTTGGAGAAATTGTTTCTACCGTTCCAAACACACGACTTCCTGCCGCAAGGACTTTATTATGTCTTAAAACCGTGTCTTCCGTCGTTAAAAATATAACCTTTTGACCTTCTGTCAGGTCTTTTTTTGTTGAAATATCTTCGATAATTTTTACCTTCAACGGTATTCTGTTCAATTCTTCAAAATTGCCCGTTTTTATTCTGTCAGATGGCAATGGTTTATAAAAACGGTGAAAATCGTCTGCGATTGCACAATTAAAAGTCATTGAGAATACTAATGATAAAATAAAAATTTTTTTTAACATAACTATTTATATTCCAATTTTTTTGTTGTATCCGGTTCGTTAAGTAAACGTTCTTGCAATATTTCTCTGTTTTTTCTCGATGTTAACAGAAAATTTTGATAATAAATATTTGTCGCAAATTTTGAATTATTAAGCTTTTGCGGGTATTTTTTTACAATATATTCATAAATGTTTGCAAGTCTTACCGACGTTTTTTGATGAATTTTATGATTTTTATTTTCACCGAAAGACTTATTAATTATTACTATTGCCGCAAGCGGTGAATAACCTGCGTTTACGAGCATATCTATCGCTCTTTTATCTGCAAGTTGTTCATATTTTTGCGGTGCAATTTTTGCAAGAAATTTTGCATCTTTACTTTCATTTCCTTTTAAACAACA
Organism: uncultured Muribaculaceae bacterium; assembly: GCA_964579375.1. Taxonomy (GTDB): domain Bacteria; phylum Cyanobacteriota; class Vampirovibrionia; order Gastranaerophilales; family Gastranaerophilaceae; genus RUG841. The sequence goes on along the minus strand of CAZOGS010000004.1, from coordinate 24,893 downwards.
TGCTGTCTGAAAGGCAATCACTGCGGCTAATTCGTCTTCCGTTTCAACATTTACGATAATTCCTTTCGGAATATAAACAACCATATTTTCGGAATAATATCCTCTAAGAGCTTCACTGTTTGAATATTTAAAAATAATATGATTTTCGACTGCATTAGTATTTAAAATTTTAAATCCGATTTTGTTGATATACTCTTGAAATTCACCTTCTGCCATTGGCGTTACAATCGCAGCAAAGGTACTTTGGGCAAAAAACATCGTAAATAATACAGTTACAATTGCAAAAAATTTTTTCATAAATCGCTCTTTCATTCTGATATTATAAAATTCTTTTTCACTATTTTCAAGAAATCGGTCGTTTTTACTAATCAAACGTTACAATTTAGTCTATAAATCTATTCAAATTGTCACCGCTAAAGATTTCAACATTATCTTTTCCGTGAATGTAAATTAAACAAGAAATTACAGACTTAAAAGTCGAAAAATCGGGGTATGAGAGTTTTTTGCGTAAATCCTCAATATTGTCAGACAAAAATTCGGTTATCATTGTTTTATTTTTGAAAACAAGTGAGCTGAAATAGTCTAAGCCCTCTTTTGTTGTGATGTTTTCAAAATACAACACGTCAGGTTCTTGAAATTCAACATATCTCATTGCTTTATCAAGATTAAAACCGATATTTTCATTTAATTCTGATTGTTGAACTCCTTTGAGTCTGTATTTTACGATTGATTCAATCGTCATATAAGTTTTTACGGGATTTTTCAACTCTTGTAATATTGAGTAAATAATGTGTGTTTTCCCGCATAATGAAGCACCGCAAACAGGAATAACCCCCGCAGTGTCGAGCGCTTTTCTTAATTGTTCGATTTGACTTTGAGAAAGACCGTATTCTGATAATTTCTTAGGCGGTTTGTAAAGTTTCATCAAAATTCTTTCGTGTTCCAATGTCGGAAACGCCGCTACACTTGCCGTTAATTTTATATCATCATCAATCGGAAATTCAAGTTTTCCGGCTTGGGAAATTTGAGAAACGTTAGGGTCTAAATCAGACATAACCTTTAATTTAGAAACGAAAGCGGCTTCAATCATACTCGGAATTTCGCCTGTCGTAATAACATCAGATGCAGTTCTGAACTTTACGGCAAGACCGTTTTCACCGTGCTCAAAAATAACTTCATGAATATCTTGTTGCATAGCTTGTTTTAAAATTGAACGTATGAGCAATCTTGTGTGCTCGTCTGTTGTCATCATGCCCGCTTTATGAAGCTCTTCCGTCCAATCGTAAGCATTTTCGCCGTCGTTAACTGAAATTTTGCCGACTGAATCATCTTTATAATATTTGTCTATTGCTTGCAAAATGGATGTTTCAGAAACGATAACCGGTTCAATTTCAAGCCCTATTTTTTCAAAAATTTTATCTATTGCAAAAACATCAAAAGGATCGCTCATTGCAACACTTAAACTATCCTCAATTTTAAACAGAGGAATCATTTTAAATTTTCGGGCTTCGGCTGCGGTTATGTATTTCAGGCACTTTTCATCAATACTGTATGTGCTGAGAGTCGTTGTCGGAATGTGCATTTTAGAGGCAAGAAAATCAAGCAAAACTTCTTCCGTAATCAAGCCTTTGTTAATCAAAACCTGTCCGATATTTTGCTTTTGAGCAAGTGCAACTTCTTCGGATTTTTCTAAATCTTCGTATGTTATAAGCTGTTCTCTTACCAAATCATATTTTAATTTTGCAAGTGTTTTGTTGCTGACTGAATTTTTTTCCATACTAACCTAAGTAAGCCTTAACCCTTTCCATCACAAAATTTATGTCGAACGGTTTTGTAATGTATTCGTTCGCACCTGTTTCTTCGCCTAATTCTTTATCCGATTCCTGTGAACGAGCCGTAAGCATCAAGATGGGGATTTCTTTATAGCGTGTGTCAAATTTTAACATTCTGCTTACTTTATATCCGTTCATAACCGGCATCATAACGTCCAAAATTATTAAATCAGGCATTATTTCTTTAGCTTTGTTTAAGCCTTGTTCTCCGTCATAGGCACAATGGCATTCATAGCCTTCCATTTCAATCATAAATTTTAATGTTTCTACAATATCTTGTTCGTCGTCAACGACCAAAACTTTTTTTGCCATTATAATACCTCTTTCAATAATTTTTTTGATTTTTTAATTAACTCTTCAGAATCGCCTGCATCTTCGGGATAATTAGCTTGTGACCAATATATTTTCTTCCCGTTTTGCAGAATTTTGTCATTTTGTGCATATTCCCGCATTCTTTGAATGATAAAATGAACAACCTGTCTGTTCATATTTACATCATAAAAAGAATAATAAAAACGTTCTTTCGTTTCCGTATAGAAGCACCTTGTTTCAACAGTTTTCTTTAAAATATTTTCACTTTCAAGTTTTTTTATGAACTCTATTAAATAAGGCTCTTCCGAAATTTTGTTTTCGCAAAATGTTAAAAGACTGAATGATTTTTTATCTTTATTTGCATCTGAAATATCGTGTTTTAACTGCATTTCGTAACGTTCATCTTCAGCAAGTACAGGGATTGCAAAATAAAAGTTTGAGCCTTTACCGACGACTGATTCCAACCACAAAAAACCGTTATGAACTTCGGCAAATTTCTTTGCAATAAACAGTCCTAAACCTGTACCGCCGACACTTCTCGATAAAGTGCCGTTAACCTGTTCAAATTTTTCAAAAACTTTATGAATATCTTCTTCCGCAATTCCGGGACCGTTATCAGCAACGGTCACTAAAACGTATTCCTCAGACAACATAACATCTTTTGCGGTCGTTATAAAATTCATATCCTTCATTGTAACTGAATCAATCAGTTTTGAAGATACCGTAATTTCCCCGTTGTTCGGTGTGTATTTAACAGCATTTGCAATCAGGTTTGTGATAACTTGCTCAACCCGTTTTTTGTCAATGTACAAAGAAGGTAACTTTTCGGTAGCGTTAAAAGAAATTTGAATTTGTTTTTCTTCCGCTAAATTAGTTAGCGTTTGTATTACACCGTCAACAATCGGATTAATTTTTTCAATTTCAAACTTGTAATCAAGTCTGCCCGATTCAGCTTTTACGGAATCAAGCCAGTCTTGAACAATAGACATGACTCTTATACAATTTCTTTCAATCATTTTTATAAAATATTTTGCTTTTTCAGGCAAAACAGATGCAAAAGCATCGCTAAGCAATATTTTTACGGCATTTTGTATTGAGGTCAACGGGGTTCTTAACTCGTGAGAAACGATTGAGAAAAATTCCGATTTTTTCTTTTCCATTTCTTCTAATTTTTGATTTTGTTCCGTCATTTCTTCGTACAAAACTGCGTTTTGAAGCGGAAAAGCAGCCTGCTGAACAAGAGTTTGTAAACATCTTATATCATCATTTTTAAATTCTTTTTCTCTGAAAACTTCAATAATCCCGAAAAATTTGTTTTTAATGTTAATTTGTTGCAATGATGCATCAAAATTGAAAACGTTTAAATCATATTCAATTTCTTTTCTTTTAATATTTTTGATAACTTTTACGTCATCATTTGATGTATAAAGTCTGAAAATGTTCTTGTAACTCATTATTGCACGCAATTTAATTGCTTCTTCAAGCCTTGGGCTGATTGCATGTACTGAATTAATCACGAGCGTTATATCGTCAGGAGCGTTAGAAATCAATGAATAACAAAGGTTGTAGCTTAAACTCTTATCTATTCCATCTGTCATAATTGAAATGAGTTCGGTTTTGTTTAATGAACCCGAAAGCTCTGTTACGGTTTGGTTTAAAACATTAAGTCTGTATAAATTTGTTGAAAGTTCCGCATTGCTTTCGGCAAGATCCCCCAATGACTTTTTAAGATTAAGGGCTGAATTAACTGTTGCGTGCAAAATTTCTGTATTCAGCGGTTCCGTAATAAAGAAATGTGCATATTTCAAAAATAAATCTTTATTATTAACATTTTTATCCACAATTAATGTCGTAGATATATTTTTATTTTGTGCCGTAAATTTTACCGCACGGCAAAAATTGACACAATCTTTTAAATTTACTGTATCAATGATTACAACATCAGGGAAATTATCTTTCAAAAAATCCAAAAATTCATTTTCGTCCCCAAAAGCCGTTATATCGAATATTTTTAAATTTTCTTCAATAATCTCTGTTCTATTTTTATTTTTAGTAAATAATAATATCTTTGACATAAATATCCCTTATGTCAGATATTTTAACAGCTTTTTAAAAATATTACCCGTAATAAATAAAACTTAATCTTTTTTTATAAAAAACGGTAAAAAAGGTAATAAAGACGTGAAACAGTTTGACATCGCAATACGCTCGGAATACAATAAAATCGAAATATAAGAGAATAATTCCTATTAAATAAAAAAGGAGAAAAATATGGCAAAAATTTATTACGCATGCGATTGCAATTTAAGCTTATTAGAAGGAAAGACAGTTGCTATTATCGGATATGGCAGCCAAGGACATGCTCATGCACTTAACCTTCATGAAAGCGGTGTGAATGTTATCGTAGGTCTTTACGAAGGCTCAAAATCAAGAGAAAGAGCTGAAAAAGCAGGCTTGAAAGTTATGAATGTTGCAGACGCAACAAAAGCTGCTGATTTAATCATGATGTTAATTCCTGATGAAAAACAAGCAGATGTTTATAAATCACAAGTTGCTCCGAATTTGACAGCAGGCAAAACTCTTGCTTTTGCACACGGTTTCAACATTCACTTTAATCAAATTGTTCCGCCTGCAGATGTTGATGTAATAATGATTGCACCGAAAGGTCCCGGACACACTGTTCGTTCGGAATATGTTGCAGGCAAAGGTGTTCCTTGCTTAATCGCTGTTCACCAAAATGCTTCAGGAAAGGCAACAGATATGGGTCTTGCATACGCAGCAGGTATCGGCGGAGCAAGAGCAGGTGTTCTTGAAACAACATTCAGACAAGAAACAGAAACTGACTTGTTCGGCGAACAAGCTGTTCTTTGCGGTGGCGTTACTGCCTTAATGCAAGCTGGTTTTGAAACTTTGGTTGAAGCAGGTTATGCTCCTGAAAACGCATATTTTGAATGTATCCACGAAATGAAACTTATCGTTGATTTAATTTATCAAGGCGGTTTCGCAAAAATGCGTTATTCAATTTCTGATACTGCTGAATACGGTGACTATGAAATCGGTAAACGTATAATTACAGAAGAAACTAAGAAAGAAATGAAAAAGGTTCTTTCAGAAATTCAAGACGGTACATTTGCTTCAAGATGGATTACTGAAAATAAAGCAGGCGGAAGAGCTCATTTCTTGGCAACAAGAAAATTAAAAGCTGAACACCAATTAGAATCAGTTGGTAAAGAACTCCGCAAGATGTATTCTTGGAATGAAGAAAAATAGTCTTAATTGACAGTATTTGGATGGGACGACGAATGCCGTCCCATTCAATTATTAGAAAGTAAAATTATGTTCAAAAGAACTGCGTTAATATTTTGTTTAGTCCTAATGATGACAGGGTGCATGCCCTCTCAAATCTCTCAGAATGATGTTAATTCCGCAAACAGAGCAATGATTACACGTTCCGAGATTAATACCGGCAATACAAGCAGGATTAATAATATTGTCAGAAAAGCAAAGAACGGAGGGCAAATAACGGTTGCTTTTATGAGTTCATCTGCTTTTATTAATGACGATACGAGCAATTCCTCAACGCAACTTTTGGTCAAAAAATTAAAGGATTTTTTAGGTAGTGAAACAAACATTAAAACAGTTGAGTTATGCATAGGTGGTTCAACCTCGAAATTGGGCAACATTTTACTTTCATCGAAAATACTTTCTGCAAATCCGGATTTAATAATTTTAGATTATGCGGTTTTTGACAAGCATGAGCAAGATGAAAGAGAAGCTTTTGAAACGATTATAAGAAATTGTGTTCAACTGGTAAATCAACCTCAAGTTATTGTTTTTCTTAATTCTAAATCTGACAGCAATTCTAAACAAGATTTTATGGAACAAATTGCACGATATTATAACTTACCGGTTATAAACGTTGCTAATGCAATATTTCCGGAAATTTCATCCGGCAGGGCAAAACAGGAAGAGTTTTACATTGACACTTTAAACTATACAGAAAAAGGCAAAAAGATTATTTCTGACTGTATTTTGAATTACATAAAAACAGCCTTAAAAATAAGAGATAATGACTATATTATGCCGATACCTATGTATCCTAATTCCGTTGATTCTGATGTTAAATTAATTGATGCGGAAAGTATTCATGCTGATAATGACGGATCTTTCGTCAGAGAAAAAAATGAAAATACATTTTTCAACAAAAGTATAAAATATCTTAAAAATACCCAAAATATGCCGTTTGAATTTACTCTTGCGGCTAATGATATAAGTTTGATTGTGCCGACAAGTAAGTTCCGTTCGGACATTGCGGAAATTTATATTGACGGAGAAAAGAAATCGGAAATTAATACAAACGGAGAAACGTTATTTGACGCACCGCAAGTGTTTACAATATATTCAAGCAATAATTCCGATGCGGTTAAGATAAGCATAAAGATTAAGGATGTTAATTCTGAAGAGTCAGATATTTCTAATCAAAAATTCGATAATGATGTAATATCACAGATTCAGAAGAAAGATTTTGAATTTTGGGGAATTGCGTATAATATTAAGAAGAAAGACAAATAAACATTTAAAGCTGAATTATAGATATAAACGGGGAACATATGAAAAATTTTTTGTTAACATTGACTATATTTTTTACGGGACTTGCGGCGGTTGCGGCAGAACACCCGATGGATTTGATGTTTAAAACGTGGATTAATTCTCCGATAAAATCAGCAATAAAAGAGTGGGGAGATGCTTCTGACATTGTATATAAGCGTGGACAACGTGAGTATAAATGGATTACGACAGGGACAAGATTTATCCCCGGAACAATGTTTGAAGAACGTACCTATTGTGAAAGAAAACTCATTGTAGATAAAAAAGGAAAAATTGTTTACGGCACTTTTTCCGGAAATGGTTGTCCTTTTACAAGAGAAAGTGTAAAGGCTTGGAACAACCCCAATTATGACTACATGCAAGACATGCTGAATTATTAGTTGTGTTTTTCTAAAATAAACGTAACCGGCCCGTCATTGATAAGTGCAACATCCATCATTGCACCAAAAACTCCTGTTTTTACGGAAAGTCCGCTTTCTTTTGCCATATTCACAAAATTGTTATACATAATTTCCGCTTCCTTGGGCGACATTGCTGTATCAAAACTCGGTCTTGTGCCTTTTCTTGTATCTCCTGCAAGTGTAAATTGAGAAACAATCAATAACTCTCCCTGAATGTCTTTGAGCGACAAATTCATTTTACCGTTTTCATCCTCAAAAATACGGAGTTTGAGTATTTTTTCAGCCAAATACCTCGAAAATTCTTCAACGTCACCTTTTTCCACGCCATATAAAACCAATACTCCTTGATTAATTGAGGAATATAATTGCCCGTCAATTGTGACAGAAGCTGATTTAACTCTTTGAATTACCGTTTTCATAATAAAATTATATCAAAAAAATGTTACCTTACATGCCTTTTCTTAGAGTTATAATTGTCTTGAGGAGATTTATAATGCAAAAAATTGACTATAAAGCCGATATTATTCAACCGGATATTATAAATGATTTGTTGGATAAAAAAGCCGATAATTCAAAAATTGATGATATTTTAAATAAGGCAATGAAGTTAAAGGGCTTGGATTTAGATGAATCAGCCGAGTTAATGAATGTTACCGATGAAGAAACTGCAGAAAAGATTTTTAAAGCTGCAAAAAAATTAAAAGAAATTATTTACGGAAACAGAATTGTTCTATTTGCACCGTTATATGCCGCAAATGTTTGTACTAATAATTGCTTATATTGCGGTTTTAGAAGAGATAACGACAAGATTGTTCGCAGAGTTTTAACTCCCGAAGAAGTTGCTGAAGAAGCTAAGGCTATTATGAATTTGGGGCACAAAAGAATTGTTCTTTTGACAGGCGAAGATTATGCAGAAACAGGACTTGATTACCTCGAAGAATGCATAAATAAAATTTATGAAGCAAAGGTTTTTAACGGTGAAATTCGTCGTATTAATGTAAATATTGCTCCTCTGAGTGTTGAAGATTTTAAACGCTTAAATTCTTTCGGCATAGGTACATATCAAGTTTTTCAGGAAACTTATAATGAAGAAGTTTACAAATATGTTCATCCGTCTGGCAGAAAAGCTAACTACCGATGGCGTCTTGAGGCTATGGACAGGGCTCTTGAAGCAGGTATGCACGATGTAGGTATCGGGCCTTTGTTCGGATTAACGGACTATCGATTTGAAACTTTGGCTACATTAATGCACTCACACCATTTAGATGCAAAATTCGGAGTCGGGCCTCACACAATTTCCGTTCCGAGAATAGAGCCGGCGAAAGGTGTTACATTCAGTGAAAATCCGCCCGAAAAAATTGATGAATTTACTTTCAAAAAAATTGTTGCCGTATTAAGATTATCCGTTCCCTATACGGGAATTATCTTATCAACAAGAGAAACACCGTCTTTGAGAAAACAACTCTGCGACTTGGGTGCATCACAAATTTCGGCTGAATCAAAAGTGAACCCCGGTGGCTATTCTGTTCATAAAGAAACTGATTCTCAATTTACAATGAGCGATAACAGAACATTGGATGAAGTTGTAAGAGCCTTAATCCAAGACGGATACACTCCGAGTTTTTGTACGGCTTGTTATCGCAAAGGCAGAATAGGCAAAGATTTTATGGATTTGGCAAAGCCCGGTTTAATTAAACAATTCTGTCAACCTAATGCCGTTTCAACCCTTGCAGAATACATTTATGATTATGCTTCGGATGAAACAAAATCGGAAGGTTTGAAATTTATTGAACAACAAATTTCAAACACCGAAAATCCCGCAATCCAATCACAATTGACTGATATGATTGCAAGAGTTGCATCAGGCGAAAGAGATGTTTATAACTAAAAAATTGCTTTAACTTAATAAAAATTTTTACGGAGAAATTTAATTGTTCCTCTTTTTTTTGTAATATTTCTTAATATGTTTTAAAAATTAAGCAATTTATGAGCTTTAGCACTATTAAATACTTGTAAGTGTGTAAAGAAAGTGTGTAAGAATGTTAGTATCTTCAATATCAGCTGTATCAATGAACAATAATTTGAAATTTACGGCAGATAAAAAGGCAGAACCGAAAGCTGTTCAACCGAAGGCAATTCCTGTTCAAAATTCGGGAGATGCACTTCGTTCTTATTTCATTGGCGGTCAAGCCGTATCATTTGGATTTAACTGTACAACAGGTGATTTTGTAACAAAAGAAATTGAAGATGTTCCTTGTTGCTGTTGCGGCGGTCGTATGATGCTTGACAGTGAGCCGATGGCACAACATTTAGCATCTTACAGAGGAAAAGAGTTAGCAAACGAAATCAAAGAACACAGGGATTATTTCAGAAATGACCAAGGAACAATTGCAATGATGATTGCAACTGAAGCTGAAAAAACAGGTTGTTCGGCTTCAAAGGCAGTAAAGAGTATAAAACCAAATTTCATGCCTAAATTAAAGGATTATTGTAACGGAGTTTTATCTACAGCGGATGAGATTGCAAAATCATCATTAGGAGAACAAAATCCTGTTTCTGAAATTATTGCAAAAGAACACCAAAATATATCAAAAGGAAAGATTGACAGAGTACAATTTACTGAAAAATTAGTCAACTTGCACAATAAGGGTCAAATTGACGAACAAAGTTGGGATAAAATTATCAATACTGTAATGCAACTTCCTCAAACCGGAAACACAGCTCAAAAAATGTTCCAAAAAGTTGCGGGAAGAGAAGATGCAGGAGTATTTAATACATTACTTTTTGAATCCGGTCAAACTATTGAACACGTACACCCGCACTCAAGAGGCGGAAAAAATGACACAAACAACTACCTTGCAGAATGCGGAGAATGCAACCATAAACGTGGCAATGTTTCATACATGACTTGGTTAAAAATCCATCCGGAATACCCTGTAAATGTTCAAAAACATATTGAATGGTTCCAACAACAACAAGTTGACGGAAATATCGGTAAGGAATATGACGATTACGGAGTTAACATTAAAAAAACTCTTTCAAAAGAATCTAACGGAGTTATGGAATTGAAGGTTCTTGATAAAGACAAAATTGCGGAATTGAGAGAAAGAGCTCAATCCGGTGAAGAAATAAGTGTTCACGAAGAAATTGAAAAACAAGAAGAGCAAGAAAAATAATTTTAGTATCCCGTTTGATTTAAACGGGATATTTTTTGTTCTGATTTTGTGCGAAAATTTTAAATTTAGCATATTTGTATTATAATTTTAATAATTTAGAGCTAATAACAAAAGTTGGAAAAATTATGTTAAAAAAAATACTTGATTATTATTCGGCACCAAAAAATTTGCCGGTTACAATGGATGATGAACAGATAAAAAAAGCGTACAAACGAGGAAGAATTGACATCTTCGCAACTTGTTTTGTCGGATATACTGTTTTTTATTTAACGAGAAAAAATATTTCTGTTGCAATGCCTGTATTGAGTTCCGATTTAGGATTTTCAAACGTCGAGCTTGGAGTTTTGGGCAGTGCGTTATATTTTTCTTATGCAATAGGTAAGTTTATAAACGGTGTACTTGCTGATAAAACAGATGCAAATAAGTTTATGGTTCTGTCGCTTGTAGTTTCTGCCGTTTCAAACATTTTATTTGCGATAAGTCCTATGATTTTTCCGACGGATGTTCAATTTATGGGACAATCATTGCTTCTGCTTGTTATGTCTTTCTTTTGGGGTGTTAACGGGTGGTTTCAATCGGCAGGATTTCCGGTTTGTGCAAAAGTTTTGACTTTTTGGTGGTCAACAAAGGAAAGAGGCACAATTTGGTCAATTTGGGCTGCTTCACACCAATTGGGAACCTGTTTGGTATTCTTGCTTGCGGGATATTTAATTCCTCGTTACGGCTGGGAATCAGCGTTTATTGTTCCTGCTTTTTTATGTTTGTTGTCAGCAATTTATATCGGAAAATGTATGCACGATAAACCTCAAACTATGGGGTTACCGGAAGTCGACGTTTACGATGCTGTTGACAAAAATGCGGTTGTAACCGAAGATGAAGATGACAAGTTGTCTTATTTTGAAATTTTGAAAAAACATATCTTCTTTAATCCGATAATGTGGACTTTGGTACTTTCGTTTATTTTTGTATATATTTTCAGATATGGTACGGAAGATTGGATTATCAAATATTTGGTTGAAGTTAAAGGTGATACTCTCGAAATAGCAACACAAAAGCAGACGTTTTTACCCTTGTTTGGTATTGCAGGGGTACTTCTTGCCGGTGTTATGTCAGATAAGGTATTCAGCGGACGCAGAATGCCCGTAAATATTTGGTTCTGTGTAGGATTGATTGTTTGTTTAATCGGCTTGATGCAAAATTCGGGACACAATTTACTTTCAACAATTATCGATTATGTATGCCTTTCAGGCATAGGATTATTTACTGCAGGACCTTTGATTTTTATCGGCGGTCTTTGTGCGGTTGAATCTTCTTCAAAGAAAGTTGCCGCTGCCGCAACAGGTTTTTGCGGTATCTTCGGTTATGTGGGTGCAATGATTTCCGGTATAGGAACAGGATATTTTATTGATAACTTCGGTTGGGATGCCGCTTTGTGGTTTTGGACAATTTCAGCACTGCTTTGCATAATTATATTAATCCCCGTTTATCGAAAAGGATTGTAATAAAATTTGAAATAAGTTAGCCCGAGATTTTAAATAATTCTCGGGCTGTTTATTAATTTTGTGCAATAAAAAACAGGATATTTACGAAAATATCCTGCTTTTTTAATACGAAACTATGTAAACTACGCTTGAGCGTATACGCTTACTTGTTTTCTGTCACGTCTGTGGGGTTCAAATTTCACAACACCGTCGATAGTTGCAAACAATGTATTGTCTGAACCGATACCAACGTTGTTACCGGGGTGAATTTTTGTACCTTTTTGGCGAACGATGATATTACCTGCCTTAACAAGTTCTCCACCGTATTTTTTTACGCCTAAACGCTTACTTTCACTGTCACGGCCGTTCTTGGACGAACCAACACCTTTTTTATGTGCCATTTCTAATTCTCCTTATAGTTGTGAGTTATAACTTATTCTTCAGAAGCAGCAGATGCTTTTGTTCTGATTTTGTTAATCATAACTCTTGTGAAGCCTTGTCTGTGTCCTTGTAATTTACGATAGCCTTTTTTAGCTCTTTGTTTGTAGACCAAAACTTTTTTAGTTCTGTCATGTTTTACAACAACACCTTCAACGCTTGCGTTTTCAACGTACGGTTGACCGACCTTTGACTTTTTACCGTTTACAAGCATAACAACTTGTTTGAAAACAACTTTTGATTCCGGAGCATCTTCGAGAAGTTCGATATCAACGTAACGTCCTTCTTCCATTTGATACTGTTTTCCACCGGTTTCTACGATTGCGTACATATTCTGTATCCTTTCATTGAAGCAGTCGTACCTTTAAAAAGGATTTAAAACGACATACCTATCTAACACAAAGGGCTTGCCCTTTTAAATAGATTTTATCGTCACCAAACTTCATTGTCAACCAGTCATGTAAAAAAATATAGACCTTGGGGATTAGATTTTTTACGCCTGTGGATTGATACCCAATTTTGAAACAAAAATTACAATAATAATGTAATTCGGAAAGCGAGAAGATTTTGAAAAACAGTAATCAACAAATAGTTAGTGCGGAAGATTGTATGGCAACGGCAGAAGCGTTTTTTACGGATAATAACGCAGCTGAAGCGGTAAAATATTATTTGCACTCGGTTTTGATAAAAAGATTAAATCCTCAAGCTTACAAAGGTTTAGGCAAAGCATATTATGCAATAAAAAAATATGATAAAGCGATTGAAGCTTTTGAAAAAGCTATCGAAATATCACCTTTTGATGCTGAATTATACAGTGAATTAGCTGTTTGCTATATGGCAAAAGGCAATTGTTGCAAAGCTGTCAGAAATATTATAAAAGCTGTCAAGATTGATCCTCAAAACACTGATTATCAAATTCAATTGGCAGTATGTCATGAAATCATGGATGAAGAAGATATGGCAATTTTGATTTACGGTAAAATTACCGAAACTAATCCAGATTGCAGAAAAGCGTATATTCAAAAAGCTTCTTTATTGATGAAAATCGAAAGATTTGATGACGCATTGAATGTATTCAGAGATATTTTAAAAGTTGATAAAACTTATTACAGAGCATATCTTGGAATAGGTATTTGTTTCGATAAATTGGGCGATATTTCAATGGCTAAAAGATATTACAAAAAGTATTTAAGACTTATGCCTGAAGCAGTTAATTCAAATTCGGTAACTCAAAGACTGTTTGAAATCAACAAAAAGCAACCTTTAAAAGAAAATTTCTTAAAAGTCGTATAATACGGCAAAAAGTGGGGATAAACATTTATTAAAATTTAAACAAAACAACAAATTCCAATACGCTCTCGAAAGGGAGCTTTTTTTTATTTGTAAGATTGTTTGTACCTGTATTCTTCCGTAAAACCAACAGCTTGATACATTTTATATGCGGGGAGATAGTTAGAATCACAGGTTGCATTTATTTCGGAAAGTATTCTTTTTCCGTTCAAAACCGAGTTCCAAACCTCTGTCACGACGGTTTTGAGCAAATAAACTCCCAAAGCTTTTCCTCTGAGATTTTCTTTAACAGCAACTAACGGAACATTTGCGATGGAGGAATTTGTTAAGTTTGCAAAACAAACACCGACCGGTTTTTCTTTGTATAATAAAATTTTTGTTTCATCTTTTAAAAATTCACCGTAAATTCCGCCGATTATTTTAAGAATTATATCTTGGCAACCTTTTATTGAAGAAAATCTCGGGTCAAATTTTGCATCATTTGCCGTTTTAAAGGAATTGTGAATTATTTCCGTAACTTGATTAAAATATTTATCATCCCACGATGTAAGTCTAAAACCGTTTTTTAGCCTTGGCAAGGCATTTTGACTCAAAGTTGAACCTGCATTTTGAAAATCAAATTTCATAACTGATTGACTTACAACATTAAATCCAAATTTCGGAAGTTCTTTTACAATTTCTTCTTGTTTTCCCAAAACAGCGTAAGTAATGACCTTTTCGGAGAGAACAGAGGCATTTTCTTCCAAAAATTGTTGCAAAAGTAAACAACGTTTTTGGATAGTATTTTCATCCCCTAAGACGTGAATAATGTTCAATTCCAAAGAGTATGAAATCACGGTTGTATAGGTCAAAAAGCCTGTAGGAACATCTTGTTCAAACAAAATAATACATTTTAACAAACCTTCGTTAATTGATTTTACAAAATCTTCATAACACAATGGTTCAAGCTCAAAATTGTAATCGACAGGTGCTTTTTGACGAAAATCGTTATAAACACCGGCAAAAATTCCCGCATATTTTTCATTAAAATTATCAAATTTGTATACTGTAATATTTGCCATAATACTTCCCTATATATATTTTAACATAAATTGAAATATATGAAAAATTTGCTTGCAAAAGAGAGTTTAATATAATACGATAGAAACACAAAAGGAGTTAGATATGGCTATAGCTTATTTATGTTTAGGTTCAAATATCGGTGACAGAGTCGGTTATGTTCAATTAGCACGAAAAATGTTGGTTGAATCAGGAAAAGTAACCATTGTAAGAAGTTCAGCTTTGTATGAAACTGAGCCTTGGGGCAATCCTAATCAATGTTGGTTTTTGAATGCCGTAATTGAAGTTAAAACAAGTTTAGAGCCGAAAGAACTCTTAAAATTATGTTTGGAAACTGAAAAACATTTGGGTCGTGACAGAGAAACCGAACGTCATTGGTCATCAAGAACGATAGATATTGACATTTTGCTTTATGATGATTTGATTTATGAAGACGATGAGTTGACAATTCCTCATATGCACCTTCACGAGCGTGCTTTTGCACTTGTACCGTTGCTTGAATTGGTACCTGATTATGTTCATCCGAAGCTCAAAAAGTCACTTCTTGAGCTTCATGAAGCTATTGAAAACCCCGAAGATATTGTTTTATTCGGAACAAGATTTGATGAACTCTAATGGGTAGCGTCGGAATTGTAGGAGCAGGACCTGCGGGTGTTTTTGCCGCACTGTCAGTTCGTGATTTTTATAATGCGGATGTGACTGTTTTTGATTGGCAGGAACCGCTTACGACATTGTTACCTACAGGTGGCGGAAGATGTAATTTTTCATATTTTGAAACGGATATAAAAAATTTTGCCGGATATTATCCGAGAGGTTCAAAATTTTTACTTTCCGTTTTAAGTCGTTTTGGAATGAATGATACAGTTGATTATTTTGAAAATATCGGTATAAAATCTTATGTACAAAATGATAACCGTATTTTTCCCATTTCAGACAGTGCAAAAACTACTGCGGAAATTTTGCTTCAAAGAGGAAATATTTTAGGTATTAAATTTAAAAAAGAACGGGTAAATAATATCCTTGATAAAGGGGATAAGTTTATTATTTCTACCGAAAACGATGATTTTGAGTTTGATAAAGTAATTCTTGCCTCAGGCGGAAAAAACTTTAAACTTGCAAGAAAGATGGGGCATAAAATAATTTCTCCAAGATTTACGCTCGCTCCGTTGGAAATTGCGGAAAAACAATATTATGACCTTTCGGGGCTTTCATTGAAAGACGTATGGATAAAGGTATTTTTTGAAAATAAAAAACTTTTAAACATCGCTGGAGATATGCTTTTTACAAGAAATTCAATATCAGGACCTGTCGTTTTTAAAATTTCTTCAATTTGCGTTTATGAAGAATATTCCAAAAACAATCCTCTCGAATTGCATATCAATGTTGCAAAACAAAGTTTGCAATATCTTGAAAATTATGTTGAAAATTTCAAAGAAGAAAATCCGAGAACATCAATCAGAAATGCTTTTAATGAATTTTGTCCGAGAAGTTTATTTGATTTGATATTGATAAATAACGCTATTGATCCGACAAAACAGATTGCTCAGATGACAAAAAAAGAAAAAAATATCATATTGGAAAATTTAACAGCGTTGAAAATCCACGTTACGGATAAAGTTAACGGTGCAGGAATTGTAACAGCAGGCGGGGTTGATACAAACGAAATAAACCCGAAAACTATGGAATCAAAACTTGTAAAAGGTTTATTTTTTGCGGGTGAAATGATTAATGTTGACGGATACACAGGCGGATTTAACCTCCAAAATTGCTGGTCAACTGCAAGAGTAGCAGGAATGAACGTTTTTTATGAGGATATTTCTTCATAAATTTACACACTGATAAAAATGAACAATCAATTTTTACGAACAAAGATGTTAATAGGAAAAGAAGCTCTTGAAAAACTTAAAAATTCGAGAGTTGCCGTTTTTGGTATTGGCGGTGTCGGAGGATATGTCGTTGAGGCTCTTGCTCGAGCAGGGGTCGGAACACTCGATATAATCGACAATGACACTATTAGTGTTACCAATATCAACAGACAGATTATTGCACTTAATTCTACAATTGGGTTGCCTAAAGTCGAGGTTGCAAAAAGTAGATTGATTGATATTAATCCAAATATGTCCGTAAATTCTTATCAAACCTTTTTTACACCTCAAACGGCAGATGATTTTGATTTTCAAAAGTATGATTATGTTGTAGATGCGATAGATACGGTTGTCAGCAAGTTAGAGTTAATTACACGTGCAAAACAAGCCAATGTACCGATAATTTGTTCTATGGGTACTGGAAATAAGCTCAATCCAACTATGTTTGAAGTTGCGGATATCTCAAAAACATCAGTTTGTCCGCTTGCAAAAGTAATTAGACAAGAATTGAAAAAAAGAAGAATTACTAAGGTCAAAGTTGTTTATTCAAAAGAAATTCCCCTAAAACCTATTATTTCCGAAGAAGAACAAATTGAAAAAAAAGGAAACAGAGTTGCACCGGCAAGTAACTCCTTTTGCCCTGCTGTTGCAGGTTTAATCCTCGCATCCGAGGTTATAAAAGATTTAATTGCGGTTGAAAAAGTACTATAAGTTATATTTATTTTTAATTTTCTCTATTAATTCAACATAAACAGAATAGAGTATAAATCCGAGAAAATATGCTCCAATAACATCAGTCGGATTATGAACACCAAGCCAAATTCTGCTAAATCCAACAAACAGAGTCCATAGGATTGCAATTGAAACTATAAATCTTTTAAAAACGTTCGATTTGACATTATTCATAACCAAATACGCAACAAAAGCCCATAGACAAAAGGTTACGAGAGAATGACTTGAAACATAACTGAAACTGTCGGGATGAATAACCGTTTGAAGTTCAATCGGCGGTCTTTCTCTTTGTATAAGGTTTTTCACTACACAATTGAATAAAAAAGTGACAAGAGGAATTGACCATAAAAAAACTGTTTCAACATATTTTTTATTCTTTAAACCCCACAGTCCGCCCGTAATAAGAGGAAAGACTATCATAGCCGCATAAAGAGATTTATCCGGTAAAAGAGGAAGTATGAACGGCAAAAAAGATAATTTTTCTTGAACAAATCCAATAAAAATTTCGTCCCATTTAGTTATAACGGGACAAAATTTTATTAAGATTGTAAATAACACAAATAGTGTTAATAAAAATAATGATTTTTTCATAGTTTAGTGATAACCGCAACAATTGCCCGTGCAGGCATTTTCGGGTTTTTCCTTTGAACAAAATCTGTCACGGTCGATATAATATTCCCCTTCGAGAGGGAATATTGTCATCCAAAGATTTTCTCTCCAATCAACGTCAAGAATTTCTTTGACATCGTTTGAATATTTATCGATTTGTTCTTTAATTTCTGGATTTGTGAGATAATCGGCAGCACCGTTGTGAGTTTCGTAAGGTTTAAATTGTTCATAATAATTTCTTAAAACATCCGGTCTGTCGACAATCATGCAAGGTCTGAGAAGGTTTCCGTCCTCATAAGGTATTCCGTTTCTGATTGCGGACATAAACGGAGATGCCAAAGCCTCGGTCAACGTGCAATTTTTGAGGTTATGAGTTGCTAAGTGAACGAATGTACACGGTTCAACATCACCTCTCGGATTAACGTGAATGTATTGTCTTCCGCCTGCTATACAGCCCATCATTTCGGGTCCATCACCCCAAAAATCCACTGTCATCATAGGGAGAGTATTTCTTGCGTTATAAACGGCTTTTAAAATTTGTTGTCTTTGCTTAGCGTTCGGAACAAGAGTAACGTCGGGATTTGCACCAACAGGCACATAGTGGAAGAACCATGTCCAAAGAGAGCCTTTATCCGATAACATTTTCATAAATTCATCTGATGTTACTTCATCGCAGTTTTGGCTTGTTGTGCAAATACTTACGCCAAAGAATATGCCCGCTTTTTTAAGCATATCCATTTTTTGCATAATCATATCAAAACAACCGTCACCACGAACCATATCAGTGTTTTCTTTCAAACCACTGATTGAAAACATCGGGAAAACATTGCCTAATTTTTGCAATTTTTTAACGGTTTCTTCAGTAATCAATGAGCCGTTTGTAAAAGTTATGAATGCACAGTCGTTAAATTCTTCCGCAAGTTCGAGAAATTCTTTTCTTGCAAAAGGTTCACCGCCGACAATCGGCATAATGTGGATACCCATTACATCTCGGGCTTCCGTGAATATTTCTCTCCATTTATCTTTTGATAAATCTTCCTCAACTGTGTATTCGTGAGCCCAACAACCTTGGCAGTTGAAATTACAACGTTTCGTAATACTTGCTAACAATACTGTCGGAGGGAAAAATCCGTTCTTTTCATTAAATGAATTTCTTTTTCTCAAGTTATCGCCATAGTATCCGTTAACAAAGAAATTTTTAATCCATTTATTACGGCAATTCGGATGAAGTTCGGTCAAAATTTTCTTCCACCAATAAAGATGAGGATGTTCCGACTGAAAAAGCCATTGCATTCTTCTTGCGTGATTGATGCCGCCTTTTGAACCCGCAATTTTTTCGAAAATTTTTGCAAGATTTATAAGCTTTTCTTTACTGAAATTATGCGAAAGATAGCTTAAAAGACAGTCTATCATTATATTATTTAAACCAAGTTTTAATTTATCAAATTTACCCATTGAGTTTGGTTGCCAAACCGTTGATTGTTTTTCAACTCGCATATTTTATCCTTTTTTGATTTTTCTCTTCTAATTATAAATGAAAATGCTCTTACTTCAAGTAACAATTGATGTTTCTTGTTGATTATTACAGACGAAATTGTATAATTAAAGAATGAAGAAGTTACTGATTGTTGAAAATATAGCGGCAGGACGTAAAAATGCGAAAAATGCACACGACGTAATAAAAAAATTCTGTGAGCATAACGATTTTGACTATGAATTTGTACCTGTCGACGGTTTAAGCGATGATAATGTTCAAAAATCTGATATCGTTGTATCTGTCGGCGGTGACGGTACAGTAAATAGAATTGTTCCTTTTGCAATGAAAAATAACAAGCCAATCGGTATAATACCTTGCGGGACGGCAAATTTACTTGCGGCAAAATTAAACATTCCGACTGATATAAACAAAGCTTTGCAAATTCTTAATGGCGGAATAAAACGTAAAATTGACGTATTAAAAGTTAATGATTTATACTCCGTTTTACGTGTAGGTTTGGGCTATGATGCAGATATAATCTGTAAAACCCCTCAGTCATTAAAAAATAAATTCGGATATTTTGCATATTTTGTTGCGGGTGTGCTCTTTGCTCTTCGATTAAAACAACAAGCCTATCATATTTCTTATGGCGATGATAAAAATTTATCTGTACTTGCAACTTGTATTATCGTTGCAAATGCAGGAAATATGTACAGGAACCTCGTTTCAGTTTCTCAAAATTGCAAACTTGATGACGGAAAATTTGATGTGTTCATTCTTAAAGTCAAAAATCCGATTTTGTATTTTTTAGAGTTTTTACAAATTGTTTTTAATAAAAAATCCTCAAATTCAAAAGCTATATACTTCCAAACATCAAAACTGTCGATAAAAAACACTTATTGTGTTTGTCATATTGACGGTGAAAAACAAAAAATCAGGGATAACATTAATATTGAAATTATCCCTGATTCTGTTGATGTAATTTGTAATTTTTAACTTATAATTACCATTTGTGAACGCCATAGCCCAATACGAACATTGATGCCAATCCTTGTAATGCATTGCAAATAGGTTGTATCCAATCATTACCCGCAATTTTACGAGGTATTATAATTGTATCACCCGGTTCAATTGATGCTCTTTTTCCGATTTTCTTGGCTTTGCCGTTTATTCCCACTTTATAAGTTCTGAATTTATCAGCGTTTGAAGTATATCCACCGACTTTTTTAATATAATAGGATGCTTTCGCACCTTTGCGATAAATGAATGACTGTTCGTTATATACTTCCCCCATTACGCTTATGTGGTTTGAAACTCTCGGAATGTATATGTCATCACCGTCTTTGACAAGAATATTGTCTATATCTTTAATTGAGTTAATATCATTTTTTTCAATATTTAATGAAATTTGCCCAGTATATGTTGAAGATAGAGTTTCAGCATCTTCTTTAAGCAAATCAATCAAATCAAGTTTCGTTTGTTTATCGTTTTCTTCTTGCTTAATTCCGCTTGCAATCTTACCTTTAATCAAATTTATATCTTTGCGATTATTTTTCAAGGCAATCGCAACTTGTTTATTCTTTAAGCTTGCTCTTGAATAAACAATTCCTCTGAGTTCAGCTTCGCTTGTTAAGCCGCCCGCAGTTTCAATCATATCCTTGAGTCTTTTGCCTTCAACAAAGCTGTAAACCCCCGGATGTTTTACAAAACCTGAAACCTTAACGGTCTTCATAACTTCGTTTCCTCTTAACGTTCTGAAGAAAATTTTATCTTCCGGACTTATTTTGATTGTTTTGATTTTGTCGGAATTAATCATAATATCGTAAAGATAATAAAGTTGAGTATTTCCTTTGGTATTTGTAATTTCAACAGCAACATTTTCCGTAGGAATTAATTTATTAGAATTTTGTGTTGTTGCTTTAAGTTGTTCAGATGGTGAACTTTCTGTCGAAACTTGTCCTTTTTGAATTGTTTCGGAGTATTTTACCTGTGTTTCATTTGACACATCCGATTCAATGAATTGAATGTCAGTCATTACATCTTTTAATGTCATGTTATCTTTATATGTCAAGTGCTTGGGAAGATTTATACAGCCATAAACATCGACAAACGAAGAGTTTGTATTTTTATAGATAGAAATGACATCTTTCGGTTGCAAAATAGGATCATTCATTCCCGAGAAAAATTCATTTAAGAATACGGGAATTGTAGTGATTTGATTATCATTTCCCGAAACACGTCTTATGACAGCTTGATTTACAAATGTTTCTTCTAAAAGCTCTTCTTCACTTCTCAAAATATCAGATAAACGCATACCTTCTTTATATGCAAAAGTTGCGGGATGTTTGATGTTTCCTTGAATGGTTACAATGTTTTCTGCATCGTTATATAACTTTTGAAATTCGAGCATATCGCCGTTGTTAAGTTCCATTGAGGTTGCATTTTTCAGATTAATATTCATTGCCTCTCTGATGTTTGTATCTTTATCCAATCTCGTCAAAGTTGCTGTATTTGTTTGTGTAGTAGGCAAAAAACCGCCTGCGTATTTTATAACTTGCTTTAATGATTCTTTTTCATTAACTTCATATATTCCGGGAACGGTTACACCGTTTTTCAAAGCAACAACTTTGCCGATTGAGTCAACAAAAATTTTGTCATTTGCTCTCAACACAATATTTTCATCATTACCTAAAAATATTGCTTTGTATAAGTCAACTTTTCTTACCTTTGAACCTTCCATGTAGAGGATATTTCTCAAAGTACCTGTCTTTTTAACTCCGCCTGCTGCACTCAAAGCATCGGAAATCGATGAATTATTTGCAACCAATACTCTGCCGGGACGGTTTACTTGACCGTATACAAAAACAGAAAACTCATTGCCCGAGCTTACCGTCAATTTTACATTCAAACTTTGGTATTTTTTTCTTGCAAGTGCGTTAATTTCATTTTCAACTTCACTAATGGTACGGTTTTCAGCCTTTACAATACCAATACCTTGAACAAAAATTTCGCCCTTTGAATTAACTTCCGTTTTTGTCGAAGGATTTAAGAGATTGGCACCTGAAATCGCCATTATATCTACAGAATCGCCATACAAATAAACATTAACCTTTTCGCCGACGTTAAGTTTATAGTCATTGTGAACTTTACCCGCAGTCGAGCTTGCTCCGCCGGAAGAAGAGAAAATATCATAACCTATTTGTTTTACAATATTTCCGGACTTTTTAGCTTCTTCTCCGTTAAAAAGTTCTTCAATCGGACTCAATACTCTGCTTATTTTTTCCTCTTTTACCGCTTGATAATTATTGTCAAAAACATCTTCCGCTACAGCAGTTGAATATTTTGATTGACAACAAAATGCTGAAATTATTAGTAATGATAATAATATTTTTTTCATGATTTTACCTTGTTATTATGTTATTGCAATTTCCATTAATGACTTGATTGCGGGCCATTCTAATTTCCATAAACCCGATGCGTCGAGAGCATAGTTTCCGACACAGGCTAATTTGCAATCTTTGCACTTATTAACCGTTTCGATGAAAATCGGATCTTTAATTACATCTTTTAATGCTCTGTTTCTGACACTTATAAACGGTTTTCTGTCGTAACATCTGAGCATATCTCCGTTTGAATAAATTACGGTTGCAATTCTCGGCCAATGACATTCATAGTAATTTTTCTTTTCAATAATGTAATCCATAAAATAATATGAATTTCTTATCGGATAGCCTTGTTTTTTCAATTCTTTGATTTTAACAAAAATTTCCGAAAGTTGATCTGTTTCAAGCTCGGTATCTTTAACGTTTTGAGCTTCTTCCAAAGCTTGATTTGATTTGTTGACCGTGAAATACAACAAAATATCTGTGTCTTTGCAATATTGAGCAACTTCTTTAATTTGCTCAAAATCTGTCTGTGCCGAAACAGTGCAACAAATATAAATTCTCATCTTTGGAGAATGTATTTTGTGATATTCAATACCGCTCATCACTCTGTCGCAAATTCCGTCTAAATGCCTTATATCATCGTGTGCTTTTCCGATTGCATCAAGAGAAATAAATGATAAATCTGTGTATTTTGCGAAATCGGGATTTTCTTCCAAAAACCAACCGTTCGTGGCAATTTTCGTATACAAACCGGCTTCGTGTGATGCCTTACAAATTTCCGCAAAATCTTGTCTTAATAACGGTTCACCGCCCCAAAGGATGCTGTCCATATAACCGATTTGTCCGGCTTCTTTCAACAATCTTTGAATTTCTTCCAACGGCATATCGTCCTTGTCACTGTTATGTTTCCAAAAACAAAAATCACAATTACAGTTACATTGTGATGTTACCATTAATGAAAAACAAAGCGGTTTGGGGTTTTTTGACAATCTGCTTAAAATGCACTCTATTGCACCGCCGCCGAGATGTCTGTAATATTTAAGACGTTCAAACGTCATCTTATTTCTTGAGTTTTTTTCCATAACAAAATTCCAATAAATACTTTATCGAATAATATCACGCTCAATATTATTTTTAAAATTTATTTTACATTTTTTAATCTTTTACGTTTAATGAGGTCGACAAAGGCTTCAATTCTTGTTATATAACCCGCTTTCCCTGTTTGTTCGTCTAAAATCAGAGAAAGTACGGGAATATCTTCTTCTTTTGAAACTTTTGGCAATATATTTTGTGCAACAATTTCAGGCATACAAGAAAAAGGTGAAATGTGTATAACACCGTCAACTCCGTGTTTCGATGCATAAACGACATCCCCGATTGTTTCAATACACTCTCCTCCGATTGCACGCTTCATATAATCTTTTGCATATCTGACCGAGCGTTCACGATGTGATTCTTTGTGATAAAACAAGGAAGGTTTCAAAACGTGTTCGAGCCAATCACTGAACATAATCTGCCTTTGTACCTCACAGCCCATTTCTCCGAGCTCTTTTTCTATATTCTGGTTTGCATAAGGGTCTAAAAGAACGAAAAACTCTCCAATTAAGTATATAATCGGAACTTGTTTATTTTTATCAATCTCTATATTATTAAAATCTTTTATGATTTTCTTTTTTAGTCTGCGGCAAGCAAAAACACTATTAGTGTTATCGATTGTATCGAGCCATTTTTCGTAACATTTTTCAGCATCACCCTTATGAATTTCTCTCGGTCTGATTTTAAAAAGCATCTTTTCTGCCGTATCAATGGCAAAAAATTTATTAAATCCCAAACTGAAGGCTTTGTAATATTTCCACGGATTTAAGCATCTCGTAACGTGCCAAAAAGCGTGCAGTGTTTGTTTCATCTTACTTTTATACATATCAAAAATTACGAGGTCAAATTTATAGCCCATAGATTTTAGTGTTTTTTGTGCCATTTTTGTGTAATTGCCTAACCGACAAGAGCCGGGAGCTTGAAACATCATCAATGTGTTTGCTCCTGCTTCGAGTGCCATTATGTAATTTGCAAGATTTAATTTATAAGGAAGGCAAATTCCTTCAATACTGTTTTTAACTCCGATTTCAAGTGCTTTGTTGCTGTTTGCGGGAGGAATTACAATTTTTGCACCCAATGACACTAATAGTGCTTTTAAAGGAATATCAATTCTTCCCATCCTCGGCCAAGT
>CAZOGS010000003.1:34202-37244 GCA_964579375.1 uncultured Muribaculaceae bacterium | reverse complement strand
AGGTTATTTTCCCCTGCCTGTTCAAGCAGAAAATTAATTTCCTCATCGGAATATCTCGAGTAATAGCACTCCATCCCTTTTATCCCAAGGCTTTTCATGATTTTCAAATCTGCGATGAACTTTCCCTTTTCGGAGTGAACTTCACCCTCGCCGCCCAACGGATGTGCCCAAATCGGTATTGCCCCTGCCGAAACTAAAACGTCAACAGCCTCTTTTGCGTTAAATTTAGTATGTTCAACGACACAATCATCAAGATATTTTTTCATTGCCGAAACTGTGTCACCCGCTAATTTTCGGTTGACCAAAATGTTTGCAAAGTGCGTTTTTACAACACTCGGACGGGAATAAAGCCAATCAAGCTCATCTTTTGTCAACTCAATATCCCAAACATCTTTGAGGTATTGTATCCTTCTTTCAAGCTTAATCCGACGAAGCTTTTTACCTTTTTCGATTAAGTCCGAAAGCCCCTTGTCACCTTCATTATAAAGATATCCCAAAATATGGCACTCAATCTCACCGTATTCACAGGTAAGCTCCACTCCCCGAATGAATTTTATGTTGGGAGGAACGAGCGATTTCATTGCCTCACAACCCGAAATCGTATCGTGGTCGGTCAGAGCAAAAGTTACAATATTTGCCGATTTTATGCTATTTAAAAGCTCCTTTGGCGTTTCGCTTCCGTCCGAAAAATTACTGTGTAAATGTAAATCAGTCTTTCTCATTTTCCAACCCGTTCACAACCGTTTCGACCTCAAAATCCTGTCTGCCTTCCGCCTTATCGGAAAGAAGTACAAGATATTCAATGTTTCCCGCAGGACCTTTAATCGGCGAAACCGTTAAATTTAGGGCAAAAAGACCCAACTCTTCCTGTGCATAATCAATAACTTCATTAATAACTTTGATATGAATTGATTTTTCTTTAACAACTCCGTTTTTGCCGACTTCATCCCGCCCCGCCTCAAATTGGGGTTTAATGAGAGAAACAATTTCAATGTTTTCGGGCTTCATCAAGGTCAAAAGGTTTTTTAAAACTTTTTTCACGGAAATAAACGACAAATCCGTCGCACAAAAATCGGGAAGCTCATCGTTTTCATCGTAAATATCGGCTTTTGAGCAATTTTTAATGTTCATCCGCTCAACAACCTTAACACGCTCGTCAGTCCTGAGTTTCCAAGCAAATTGACCGTATCCGACATCAACCGAATAAACTTTTTTTGCCCCGTTTTGAAGCATACAGTCCGTAAATCCGCCCGTCGATGCCCCCGCATCAAGACAAACTCTGCCGTTTAAATCAATGTTAAAAGCTTTTACGGCTTTGGCAAGCTTGAAACCGCCACGTGACACAAAAGGCATGGATTTTACGTCAATGTCAATTCCCTCATGGTACTCGAGTTGATAGCCGGCTTTTGTGATTTTTTCACCGTTTATCTTAACATTGCCCGCCATTATTGCCGCTTGTGCCTTGCTCTTCGTTTCAAAATAGCCTAAATCAAATAAGATTTTATCTAATCTTTCTTTCATTTTTCTCCGAAATTAAATATTCTCTTTGCATTCGCTGTCGTGACTTCATCAATCTCTTTAAAAGAAATTCCACGAAGTTTTGCAATCTCTTCCGCTACATATTTTACATAAGCAGGCTGATTTACTTTTCCTCTGTACGGAACAGGTGTCAAATACGGGGAATCTGTTTCTATGAGAAGGTTTTCAAGCGGTACGGTCATCGCAACTTCCTTCACGGTCTTTGCGTTTTTGAATGTTACAACTCCGCCTAAAGATATGTACCAACCCTCTTTTACACATCTTTTTGCAAACTCCGCCGAACCTGAAAAACAATGCAAAATAACAGGTATTTCACCATTGGTGTACGTTTTCAATATGTCAAACGTATCTCCGTGTGCTTCTCGGTCATGAACCAATATCGGCAACTTTTTGCGTTTTGCAATTTCGATTTGCTTTATAAAAATTTCTTTCTGCAAATCACTTACATCCTGCTTTCTTTTCCAATAATAATCAAGCCCGATTTCGCCAACTGCAATGACTTTCGGATGGTCACAATACTTTTCCGTAATTTCCGCCCAATTTTCGGGCAAACCATCAATTTCTTCCGGCTGAACCCCGACAGCTCCGTACAAATTATCGTATTTATCAATCAAATTGATTATACTGTCATATTCAAACGGCACAACCCCCGGAATAATAACCTTTTCCACTCCTGCAGCCGTAAACTCCGCAAGAATTTCGTCTATTCTATCCTTATATGTTTCAACATTTATATGTGCATGAGTATCTATCATAATATCATACCTTCTGTATCTAACTCATTGAACTTGACCGTCCAAAGATGCGTATCAGTCACTCTCTTATAATAACCTACAGTGCAAAATCCGACAAGATGTAATTACTGATTAAAAAACCGTTATCCGTAAAAGCATAGCCGTTTTCGGTCTTTTTAAAATATTTTTCATACTTCGTTAATATATCTACATATTTTTTTTCAAAATCAATCTTAAATCGGTCGTTAATCGCTTGAACATCTACACCTTCGGCTTTTCTAAAACCTAAAAATATACTCTCTTCAAGTTGCTCATTTTCCGTTAAAAATTCCTGCTCGGTCAATTTTAAAGGATTTTCAAGATATTTTTCAACCGTGTTTTCGTGCGTATATCTCATATTGCCCTCAAACCCGCTCGCCGCACAGCCAAAGCCGTAATAGTTTTTTGCATCCCAATAATTCAAATTGTGCCTCGAAGAATAACCGTTTTGGGCAAAATTACTGATTTCATAATGTTCATAGCCGTATTTTTCGGTAATTTCACACAATTTCAAATACATATCTGCCTGTATATCCTCATCAGGCAAGCTTTTCGGGGGATTTGTATAAAATTCGCAACCCTCTTCGATTTTCAATCCATACGATGAAATATGCTCAACACCAAGTTCACAAGCCGTTTTGACCGATGCGGACAAATCTGGCATGCCTTGCGTCGGCAAACCGTATATTAAATCAACATTGATGTTTTTAAAACCGATTTTTCGAGCCGT
>CAZOGS010000003.1:0-34102 GCA_964579375.1 uncultured Muribaculaceae bacterium | reverse complement strand
GCAAAACGGAATGTGAATGTAAACACTCGTCGCCATTATTCAATTATCTCAAACAAAAGTCTGTAAATCTTCAGTACGTGTTGATTTAGGGCAAAACCTTGTTCTTTTCTGAATGTATAAGATTTTTCCATATACTTGATGTAGTCTTCATTCGGAATTTGTTCAAGTTCCAAAACCGCCGTGACAGCATCGTTTGTATCGATTTTATACATGTTTTTTTCGGAAATGAAACTCATTGAACAACCGTATTGAACAAGCACTCCGCCTGTTTTTTTGCCGAACATAGCTCCGCTTGCAACAAGTTTTTTCAGCATCGAAATGTCTTTTCTCGCAAGAGCAATGTCTGCCGTGGAAAAACCGTCATTCGTTATTGAATTTATATCCGCTCCGTTGAAAATCAAAGTCGCCGCAGTATCTTCATCCCCCTGCAAAACCGCAATTTGCAGTGCCGTCAAACCAAGATTTTTTTCCTTATCATCAAGATTTGCATTCGCTTTTAATAACATTTTTGTAATTTCTTCATTTTTCACAATAACGGAAGTCATCAACGGCGTAACCTCCGAACTTTCCTTGAAATTACACTTGATATTGACATTCGCCCCGTCTTTTATCAGCATTTCCGTCGTCTTAACATCACCTTTTTCAACCGCCGTTTGCAACATCGTTTTGCCGTTCAAATCAGTCATGTTTACGTCCGCTCCCGCTTCAACAAGCTCAGAATAAGACTCCGTCTTTTTCGCTGTTATCGCCGATTTTGCAAGAACTTCGCCGTCTTTTGAATTAATGTCTATCTTCGCTCCGTTCGATTTTAAGCATTCCGCAACATCCTTCTTGCCGTAAAATGTAGCAGTGACAAGCGGTGTAGCACCATGAATTGTCTTTGCTTCAATATTTGCTCCCGCAACAATCAAAATTTGTGCGATTTCCTTGTTTCCCTTATAACAAGCCGTATGCAAGGGTGTCGTCGCATCTTTTGTCGTTGCCGTGTTTACTTTTGCTCCACGTTGAAGCAAATATTTCACAACCTCGGGCTTTTCGCTCTCAACCGCTGCATGCAACGGGGTAAAACCGTCTGAATTTGCAATGTTTACGTTTGCCCCCGCTTCAGCAAGATTTTTTACCATCGCAAGATTGCCGTTAAAACTCGCCCAAATCATAGGCGTCGTGTTCGATTTCAAAGCCATATCCGGCTTCATGCCCGCCATAAGATAAATTCTGACCATCTCGGTGTCGTTCTTCTCAGCCTGCTTTACAAAATCTTCCGCAGTGAACTTTAAGCCCGCCTGCTTGATTTGTTTCTTATATTGAGCAATTTCCTTCTTATTCTTCTCTACGGGAACATATTCGGGCTTCTTGTTCACTACGGGCTGTTTTTCAGGCTCCTCTTGTTGTTCCGATGCTTCTTGAGCTTCTTCATCTTTTATTTGATTAATTTCCTCGGAAATTTGTTCGGAAACTTGCTCTGTTTTTTGTTCGGAAACTTGCTCGATTGTTTGCTCGGGAGCTTGCTCGGACATTTGTTCCGAAGTTTGTTCCGTCGTTTCGTCAGACGTTTTGTCGGAATTTGCGGGGGCTTCAGATTTTTCTTCAAGAACGGGTTCGTTTTGAACATTTTTCGTTTCGGATTTAACTTTCTCCGAAGCCGGCGTTTTTTCAATCACCTTTTCATCCGTATTTACGGCTTTTGAGGGTGTTAATTCAGGTTCTTGAGGTTGTAAATTATGCTTTATTTCTTTTTTTTCTTTAGGTTTTTGTTCTTTTGAAGTCAATTTTTCTTCCGTCTTAACCTCTGCGGAATTTTTGTCAACCTCTTTTATTTTAGTAGTTTTAGCCTTTTCTTTTAAGGATTTTGTATCTGTTTCATCAGAAACGGTCGTTTGCTGTTTATCCGTGATTTTGGCATTTTCGGAATGTTTTTCCTGTAATTCTTTTTCGTATTTCAGACGTTCTTCATTTCTTTGTCGTTTAAGATTTTGCTGTTCTTTTTTTGCGGCTTTTTGAGCTTTTTTATATTCGGAATTTTGTTGTTTTGCGTTTTTTATCGCCTCATCCGCTCTCATTTTTGCAATTTCTTGTCTTTCAAAAGCGGTTTCCTCCGCAGGTTTTGCGGATGTCGGTTCATTCGCCCGAACATTTTCCTTTGTTGCGGATAAACCTATCAATATTAAAGCGGTAAACAATATAATCTTTTTCATAACAAAATCCTCTTTTAATAAAAGAATAATGTATTTTTTCAAATATGTAAAATTTTTAACAAAAACGTATTGTTATGCCCCGTTTTAACAATCGTGGTAAAATGTTTGTATGATATTAAAAGTTTCTATTAAAGATATTGCAAATATTGACCTTGACGAGGTTATGGAGATTGAAGAAACAGCTTATCCGAACCACCATTGGTCGAGAGTGTCGTTTGAAAATGAAATTTCAAACAAATTGGCAACTTACAGGTGTGCTTTGACACCCAAAGGCGATATGGCAGGCTTTTACGGATTTTGGCAAATTCTCGAAGAAGCCCATATTACAACCCTCGCCACCCATTCGGATTTTCGCAGACAAGGTATTGCAAAAACTTTAATGTTCGATTTGATTGATGAATGTTACAAAAAAATGATAAAATATATCACTTTAGAAGTACGTGAGAGTAACATTGCGGCTATTTCTCTCTATGATAAATTCGGGTTTTCAACAATAGGAACAAGAAAAAAATATTACCAAGATAATAATGAAGATGCCTTAATAATGTTTACCGAAAACATTTGGTATGATAAATTTAAGACAAATTACAACAAACTCAAAGAAGAATTTTACGGAAAAATAAAATGACAAACGAAAATCATCAGCAACAAACAAAAACCATTCAATATTCCCCGCTCAGACTCGTCGGGATATTGTCACTCGTTGCGTTTTTCACGGTATTGCTCATTACGGCAACATTTACCCGTATAAAACTCATCAATATTCTTCAGCCGTTCGTGGGAATGTTACACCCCGATTTTTTCCAAGATGCAGCCGCTTTGTTTGCATTTAAACCGTATTTTTACATTCCGCAAGTTCCTGTTTTGCTCTTCTCCGTTACCCTTTTGGGTGCGGCTTGCACAATGACTTCGGCATTTTTCTATATCGTTTTGGGGCTGACTCTCATTCCGGTTTTCGGTTTGGGCGGCGGATTTGAATACATTTTACAGCCATATTTCGGCTACATTTTGGCTTTCATTCCCGCTTCTCTAATCGCAGGCGGAATTATGTATCGCAATCACTCGGTGAAAAATATCTTCAAAGCCGCTTTGACAGCAGTTTTATTAATCCATATTTTAGGATTTTTCTATATGGCTTTAGTTTTACTTTTAAAACACGAAAATTTCTCTTACATAATGGATTGGTTACTCTTTGAAAGCTTTACAAGAGCAGTCTACGACTTACTTTTCGGCTTTATAGCAATGCTTCTCGCAAAACTTTGCCGAAAATTCATTTGGATTATCACATCCGTATAATCAATTAATCATCGACAACATGCCCGATAATACTTTCATTTTCGACTTTATCAAGACGGATTTTTACAAATTTATTTTTTAGTTCCGCCGAACCTTCAAAAAATACTTTGATATAATTAGGCGTAACCGCTTTATACAAGCCTGTTTTGCGGTCGGGATTTTTCTCAACCGTTACAAAATATTCCGCTCCGACGTTTTTTTGCAAAAAGTCTGTGTGCTTCTTCTCCGACAAAGATTTCACAAGCTGCATACGCCGATGCTTTTCGCTCTGTTCAACTTGTCCAGACATATCCGCCGCAAGCGTTTTCGGACGTATTGAATAAGGAAAAACATGAATTTGCGAAAGCGGTAATTCAGAAAGTCTTTCAAGAGTCAAATTAAAGTCATCGAGAGTTTCTTGCGGGAAACCGACAATAATATCGCAACCTAAAAAAACCCGTTCAAACTTTTCATTCAATTTCAAAACAACATCTTTGATTTTTTCAAACCCGTAATGTCTGTTCATACCCTTTAAAGTCTTATCGCACAAGGATTGCAGTGAAAGATGAAAGTGCGGACAAAATTTATCCGATTTCGAAAGAAAATCAATCAATTCATCAGTAAGTTCATTGGGATCTAACGAACCTATTCTTACCGTTTTTGCATCCGTTTTGTCAATTAATTTTAACAAATCAAGCAAGGTCTTTTTCGGAGAAAAATCAAGCCCCCATTGCCCGACGTGAATACCCGTCAAAACAATCTCATTGTAACCGTTATCGGTAAGAGCATTTATTTGTTCAATAACATCTTCCTCTCTGCAACTCCTCGAAAGACCCCTCGCTATGCAAATTGTGCAATATGAACATCGATTGTTACAACCGTCTTGGATTTTTATCGTAGCCCTCGTTCTGTTAAAATTTGAAAGTTTTTCATAACGAAAATCTCTGTGTTCATTAATTTCTGTAACAAATTTTTTTTCGTTACTTTTTATAACATCAACAACATCCGGCTTTTCGTAAACCCCGAAAACCTTATCTATAAGCGGGTTTTCTTCATCTTTATGAAGCTGTGCATAACACCCCGTCAAAATTATCTTAACATTCGGATTTCTATGTTTTACGGACTTAACAGCCTGCAACAACTTCTTTTCCGCTTCCAAAGTAACGGCACAGGAATTGAAAACATAATAATCACAATTTTCAACCCCTTCAGCAACCGAAAAGCCCGCCCTCAAAAGCTTTTCTTCCATTACTGCCGATTCGGTTTGATTGGTTTTACAACCAAATGTCTTTATTAAAAAAGTTGCCATTTTGTGTTTTTTCTATAAATTTCTTACTTTGAATTTAATTATAACCTAAAAAAATATTACAAAAGATTAAAGATATAAAGAAGTTTGTCTATTTTTTATAAATGAATTATAATAAAAGAGGATTATTATGTAATCCGTCCGGATAAAACAACAGACTAATGAAAAATATTATCAACAAATTAAAATCATACATATTAATAACATCAATGATAATAACAGGACAGGCAATGCCTGCTTCCGCAATTGATTTTGAACCGCCGGTTCCCTCAACGGAAAACAGCGGTGTTTCGTCATTTCAGGAAGCACCCCTTCCGGACTTATCCGACGTACCTCAAAAACAAAAATCCTCTAAAAAGGAAAAATCTCCGGTCATTACCGCCATCAAAATTGAGGGCAACAAAATTATCCAAAATAACGACATTACAAGTGCTATGAACTTGCAAGTCGGTGATGTGTATTCTCCCGAAAAAATTCAAAAATGCTTGACGGAAATATACAATATGGGTTGGTTTACGGAACGTATGCGTGCCGTTCCCGTAAAAGACAAAAATAACAATGTTGTCTTAAAAATCTATCTTGAAGAAAATCGCCCCATCACTGAATTTACAATCACAGGTAACTCCGTTGTTTCGGCAGGCGAAATTTCAGAATTGTTAGCACCGTTGGAAAACCAACCGCAAAATATTGCAACTCTTAATCAAGCAGTTGAAAAAGTTGAACAACTTTATTCCTCAAAAGGTTACATCCTTGCCCGTGTCGAAAGCGTACAGGATGACCCCGACGGCTGCGTAAATATGCATATTTCTGAAGGTATAATCAATACCATTAAGTTTGAAGGAAACGAAAAAACTAAAGATTATGTCGTAAACAGAAATATTCTCTCCGTCCCCGGTACAATTTACAACGAAAATACAATCAGAGAAGATTTAATCAGACTTTACGGAACACAAGCGTTTAAAGATGTTAACAGAACAATCGAAAAATGCGATGACCCGAACTATTACGACATTACCATCAACCTCATTGAACAAAGAACCGCAACCGTCAGCCTCGGTGCAGGTTTGGATACCGCAACGGGTTTCTTCGGGCAAGTTGGATTTGTTGAAAATAATTTCCTCGGCAGAGGTCAAAGAATTTCTTTGAACTTCCTCGCCGGTACAGGTGTTTTGCTCTCAGATGATTCAACTTTGGACAGAGCAAACTTACAAGGTGACATCAGTTTCTTTGACCCGAGATTTAGAGGAACTGACGTATCCATGTTGTATAAGGCATTCTGGCAAGATTTTGCAAGTTATCAAGTACCGCTTGCCGTTGAAAAAAGATTTGGCTTTGAAGCAGTTGCTTCAAGACAGTTTAAAAACTTCAGAAACCTTTCGGGTTCGTTTAAATTAGGTATTGAAAATATTGACCTTTCCGAAGGTAATTACTCTAAGATGGCGGCATTATACGCAGCTCACGGCATACCGATTTCAGAACGTGCAAAACAACTTCGTGGCGGTACGTTTATTTCGTTAGCTCCGTCTTTGGTTTACGATACTCGTGACAGAGATGTTAACCCTCGTGACGGGATTGTCGCAAATCTTAAATTTACGGAAAACTTCGGTCTATCCCACTCAGATGACACTCACGGTATGTTAACAGGAGGTATCAAAAAATACTTCCCCGTTATGTCTAAGTCTTCATTGTCCATTACAGGTCGTGCAGGCGGAGCAATCCACGGCGATGTTCCGGAAGTTAT
This sequence comes from uncultured Muribaculaceae bacterium, assembly GCA_964579375.1. Taxonomy (GTDB): domain Bacteria; phylum Cyanobacteriota; class Vampirovibrionia; order Gastranaerophilales; family Gastranaerophilaceae; genus RUG841. Next base: position 27,585 of record CAZOGS010000003.1, on the reverse strand, counting down.
GGCTTTCAGACTCGGCGGTCCTTATTCCGTAAGAGGTTACAAGATGAGCTCTATCGGTACGGGTGATGCCTATGTAATGGGTTCTATCGAGTTGAATACTCCGTTCTTCTTCTTGGATAGAGTTAAACAAATGAAATTCTTGGATAACATTAAATTTGAATTGTTCCTCGATGCAGGTAAATTATTCGACACAACAATTACCGACAAAATGTATAACAGACCCGGTTACGGTGTAGCCTTCGGTGCCGGTATCAAAGTATTTGTCCCCGGTGTAGGCCCGCTTAGTATCGATTACGGTTATCCGCTCACAAATGTCGGCAAAGGCAACAGCAAAGGTGCATTCACCTTCGGTATGGGAGATTTGTTCTGATGACTCTCCTTTATCGTTGCAACAATCTTGAAGACACCGAAAATGTTGCTCGATTATTCGCAAAAGCTATCGAAGAAACAGGTGCTTTCGTATGCTTGCACGGCGATATCGGTGCGGGAAAAACTGCGTTTACAAAATTTGTTTGCAAATACCTCGATGTAAAACAAAAAGTTACAAGCCCGAGTTTCGTCATCTTGAATGAATACAAAAGCGGTAAAATACCCGTCTATCATTTTGACCTCTACAGACTCGAAAGCGAAGGCGTCGCAACAATATCGGATGAATTAGAAGAATATTCCGAAGGAAAAATGTTAACAATGGTTGAATGGGCAGAATTTTCACCCGATACAGAATTACCGTTCGACCGACTAATTGTAAATATTTCCTATTTGTCAGATACTGAAAGAGAAATGACTTTCGATGCAGTGGGCGAAAAGTCGGAAAAAATTCTCGAAAAAATGGCTTAAAACAATGAAAATATTAACTTTTGACACATCTTTGAACAAAACATACATTGCTTACGGCGAAGACAACGATATTCTTGTCAGCAAAGCAATTCCTTCCGATGAAGAAAAATATCACAGTGCTTATCTCGTTCCGGAAATTATAAATCTTTTAAAATCACAAAAAATTACGATGCAGGATATCGATGCAATCGGGATTAACGAAGGTCCCGGAAGCTTTACCGGCATAAGAATTTGCACGGTCATCGCAAGAACTGCGGCTCAACAACTCAACATCAAAGTCGTTCCCGTTCCGTCGCTTGAAATCCTTTCGAAAATCAATAACGGCAACAAAAAAACACTTACTGTCCTCGATGCAAGAAAACACAAGGTCTATGTTGCGGCTTATGACAAAAATGAAGTTTTAATTGAACCGAAAGCCATCTGCATCGAAGATTTGGAAAACCTCATCAACTCCGATGAATACACCGTTATCACCGACAACTCAATTCACAACTTCTTACAAACAAAAGAAATTCAATCAATTAACTACGAAGCTGATAACTACGAATTAGGTGAGTTTTTGTATCACACCGTATATCAAAAATTATGCGGAAACAATGACTACCATTGGGCAAAAGCAAAACCGCTCTACATTCAGCCTCCGTCAATTTCCGCTCCTAAAAAGGTCGGTGCATAATGTATTATTTCAAACAAATAAACGGTCTTGGGTGTTTGCTTTGGAGCATATTCTTCTGTTGGCTGTTTTTTGCTCTGAAGTTGTATTACATCATCTTCGCAATCATTATCCTCGCTTTTGCGTACAATGTTTACTTGCGACTTAAAACTAAAATGATTCAACATACCGAAGAAAAAGAAAAAAACTTTGAACCTGAAATAGGCGAAGTCTATAAAGTTTGCCCATTTTGCGGAAACAACGTGAAACGTGGAGCTTCCTCCTGTCCGCATTGCAACAAAAAGTTCGAATAATTTAAACGTAATAATTCTTAACAAATCATTCTTGTTGTTAAAGTTTTTATCGGGCATGGTCGATAAAAATTACATAAGAGAAAATTTATTTTAAGGAGATATTATGGAAATGAATTCATCGGATGTTTTGTTTAACATTGAGCTCGAATCAGGCTTAAACGAAATGTTGGATACATGCCTCGGTTACGTTGCGGATGTTCTTGCAGAAGATCAATTTATGGAAATTGAAAAATAGTTTTCATAAGAATTTATTTCAAAGGGATTTGTAAAACGGGGTTAAAAGCCTCGTTTTTTATTGCTTTACTAATTATATAAAGAGATTTGCCGAAAATATAATCTCCTGTTATAGTCAAAATATGAAAAAAAAGAGCAGGGTATTAAAAATTTTATGCTACACCGTTTTAATTTGCGGTGCTTTATTGATGCTTATGCCGTTTTTATTTATGTTTACGCTTTCATTTTCAGGAGAAGAGCAAATTTTTTCTTATCCGCCCAAATTTATACCCGACCATATAACATTTGAAAATTACCGAAGCGTTTTTTCAACCGTGCCGTTAAAACAATATTTCTTAAACAGTTTTTACATTGCCACGATTACAACTATCGGACAGGTTTTCATATCCGCACTTGCGGGATACGCTTTTGCAAGGCTAAATTTCAGATTTAAGGAACCTCTTTTTATAATTATTTTGATAACAATGATGATTCCCCCGCAAGTCAACATCATTCCTTTATTTTTCGTTATGAGAGAATTAAATTGGGTCGACACATATCAAGCAATGATTTTGCCGGGGATGTTCGGGGGTTTCGGGGTTTTTATGATGAGGCAATATTTTAAAATGCTCCCGAAAGAACTTGAAGATGCCGCTAAAATAGACGGTTGCGGAGCGTTCGGAATATTTTTCAGAACCGCTCTTCCTCTTGCCGCACCTGCGGTCGCAACACTCGGAATTTTCACCTTCATAACGACTTGGAATGCCTTTATGTGGCCATTAATCGTCACAACCTCAGAAACGATGCGGACTTTGCCCGTCGGACTTGCATACCTTAAATCGGGCTATCGTGAGGTAATTCTTTGGGGTGAATTAACCGCATATTGCGTCATTTGCTGTATCCCTGTTATTGCACTGTTTATCGCAGGAAGAAAATATTTTATCAACGACATTATGAGCGGCGGCGTTAAAGAATAAATTTTTCCGACAAAAAATCCCGCCCGAACAAAAAGAAAATTTTTGTGTTCCAAACGGGATTTTGAAGTGAAAATTTTATTTTTTATGAATTGTAATTTTTTCACCGTCCGTATCAATGACCGCAGTGTCGCCTTTTTTGAGCCCGCCCGACAGAATAATTTTAGCAAGCGGGTTTTCAACAAGTTGCATAATCGTTCTCTTAAGCGGTCTTGCACCATATTGAGGATTAAAACCGTCACGGGCAATTAATTCTCTTGCATCATCCGTCATCGTCATTGTGATTTCTTGTTCCTTCAATAAGTTTTCAAGATACTTGATTTGAATATCCGTAATTCGTTTCAAATCCTGCATTGTCAAAGCCTTAAAGAATACCGTTTCATCAATTCTGTTAAGAAATTCCGGCTTAAATCTCGTTTTCATAATCGCTTCAATTTCTTCTTTCAAATAGTTATATTCTTTTTCGCTAAGCATTGATTTTACGGTGTTTTCAAGAATTACATCACTGCCGATATTGCTTGTCAAAATGATAAGCGTGTTTTTAAAATCGACCGTTTTACCTTTAGAATCAGTCAATCTGCCGTCATCAAAAATTTGCAACATTATGTTGAAAATTTCCGGATGTGCCTTTTCTATTTCATCAAAAAGAATGACGGAATAAGGCTTTCTTCTTACTGCTTCGGTTAATTGACCGCCTTCATCGTAGCCGACATATCCCGGAGGAGCTCCGACAAGCCTTGCAACAGTATATTTTTCAGAATATTCCGACATATCAATTCTGATTAGAGCATCTTCGTCATTGAACATAAATTCTGCCAAAGCTTTTGCAAGCTCTGTCTTTCCGACACCTGTAGGTCCGAGGAAAATAAATGTTCCTATCGGGCGATTGGGATTTTTTAAGCCCGACCTTGCACGTCTGATTGCATCAGAAACAATCGTAACCGCTTCATCCTGTCCGACAACTCGCTTATGAAGAAAATCTTCCATATTAAGAAGTTTTTGAACTTCGCTTTCCATAAGCTTTGACACGGCAATTCCCGTCCATTTGCTTACGATTTGTGCGATATCATCTTCATCAATTTCTTCTTTCAAAAGCTGATTATCCGAAGAGTCTTTATTCTTTGCGTTTTCAAGCTGTTTTTGAAGCCCGATTAATTTGCCGTACTTAAGCTCTGCGGCACGTTGTAAGTCCGCTTCCCGCTCCGCTTTTTCGATTTCAATCTTAACTTTTTCAATTTCTTCCTTAATTGAAGCTTCGTCTTTGATTGAACTTTTCTCAAGCTCCCATTGATTTTTAATGATTTCAATTTTGGAATTTAATTCTTTCAAAAGATTATCAATATGGGCAATTTTTTCATTGTTTTCATCCGTCGGTTCACTTTGAAGAGCTGTTTTTTCAATCTCAAGTTGCATTTTTTGACGAACCATATTATCAAGCTCTTCAGGCATTGAATCAATTTCAATACGAAGAGAAGATGCCGCTTCATCAATCAAATCTATCGCTTTATCGGGCAAAAATCTGTCCGTAATATATCTGTCCGAAAGTTTCGCAGCCGCAATCAAAGCTGAATCTTTAATCCTAACCCCGTGATGGACTTCATAGCGTTCTTTGAGCCCTCTCAAGATACTTATGGTGTCTTCAACCGTCGGTTCATTAACCATTACGGGTTGAAAACGTCTTTCAAGGGCGGGGTCTTTTTCAATATACTTTCGATACTCATTCACCGTTGTAGCACCGATACAACGCAAAACACCTCTCGCAAGCATCGGTTTTAAAAGATTGCCGGCATCGGTTGAACCTTCCGCCGCACCTGCTCCGACTACCGTATGAAGCTCATCGATAAACATTATGATTTCACCATTTGAAGATTCAACTTCCTTCAAAACGGCTTTTAACCTTTCCTCAAATTCACCACGGAATTTTGCACCCGCAATCAACGCCCCTAAATCAAGAGATACGAGTTTTGTATCTTTAAGGCTTTCGGGAACATCTCCTCGAACTATACGTTGTGCAAGACCCTCTACAATCGCCGTTTTGCCGACTCCGGGTTCCCCGATTAAAACAGGGTTGTTTTTTGTTTTTCTGTTCAAAACTTGAATTATTCGACGAACTTCTTCATCTCTGCCGATAACAGGGTCAAGTTTGCCTGCCCGTGCGGATTTCGTCAAATCTGTAGAATATTTTTCAAGCGATTTATATGCATCTTCAGCATTTGCACTATCCGATTTTTGATTTCCTCTGACATCTTTCATTGCGTTTAAAACCTTTTCTTTTGTGACGTTAAAACGTTTTAAGAAGCTTGCCGTTTCTGAAAATTCTGTCATGGCAAGAAGAATATGCTCAATCCCGATAAAAGAATCTTTGAACATATCCGCTTTTTCTTTCGCCAAATCAAGCAAATTATAAGTTGAATCAGAAAGGTAAAGACTTCCGCCATTTACGACTGTTGAAAGCTTTGGAACTTTGAATAATTCATTATTTAATTCCTTTTTGAAGTTTGAATTATCAAGTTTCAAAAATTTTACATAATCTTTTGAAACACCTTCCGTATCCTCAAGAATTGCACCCAAAATATGTATCGGTTCAAGTTGGGAGTTTCGATTTTTCAACATCAACTGCTGTGCGGAATACAAAATTTGCTTTGTATAATCAGTTAATTTGTTAAAATCAGTCATAAAAACCTCTTATTCTTTTCTTCTTATATTCTTATTTTAATGAGTTTTTTATGAAAGTCCGCAAAATTTATTTTTTATTAATTATTCGTTAGGTAAAATTATTTTCAAACTTGTTCTGTCACAACGTTGCTGAATAATAATCCTGCCTCCGTGTGCGGAAATAATTCTTTCCGCAAGAAATAAACCGTTATCGTGTGCTAATTTTGTATATAATTTTTCATCCGTTTGATGAAACATTTCTTCTTCAAACTCAAACTGTGCAAGGATTTCAAACCTAAAATTGGTTTTTGAACATTCCGCTTTTAAAATAATTTTAGAATTTTCATCACACCTCTCATTAATCTGAAAAAGTATATTTTCTAAAGCTTTTTTCAACAATTGTTCATCCGCAGCAATTTTATTGTTTTTAATAATGTTTGTTTCGATTTTAATATTTCTCGATAAAAGAAATTTTTGGCAACTTGACAAAAATTCAGTTATAAAACTTTGCAAATTAACATTAGTTTTATTCAATTTCAAACTGTTTTCGTCAAATTCAACTTCTTCAATACAGTTTTTTAAAAGTCTGTAAGAAGTTTCACAAGAATGCAAAATTTCCGGAAGCAAAACTTTATTCTTTTCGGACTTTAATACCAACTTCAGTGCCATTGCTTGAGATATCAACGGGGTCGAAAGCTCGTGCTTCAAAAAATGCATCAACTTTGAAAGCTTCCTTCTGTATTCCTCTTCCGCAGTTATATCCTTAAGAATAAATATAAATCGCTCATAACCCGACTCTTCCGTATTTATTTTTGATACACTGATTTCAAAAACAAATTTCTTCCCGTCAATTAAATACGAGCGTTGATATTTTTCGCAAAAATCAATTTTTTTCAATTTCAGTTTTTTAAGTACGTTTTCCCCATAGTAAAAATCACTGAAATTTGATGTTATAATTCTAAATTTTGAATCCGTAATTACAATTTTGTCGTTTGATGAATCAATCAGACAATCCGTTAACGTTTGCAAGCAAGATTTATTTACATTGCAAACAGGATTTGAAATTAATGTTATTAATTTGTTCTTTGCCATGTAGTCACCTCTCTTTGTCTATTAATCTTACGTTCATAATAAAATTTTGTATATTACACAATTAGGCAGTATTGTTTTTTTACTCTTATCAAAAATTCACCGGCAGAAAACGCCTCATAGTCAGAGTTTCGAACAAATCATTTTTTTGAGGCAATTTTTAATTACCCACTCGGAGTCAAAAAGATGTAATTCTTTTATTCATTTAATTTTATTTATCCTAACAAACTTACTCTTTCGAAAAGATGACAAATCGTTATTTTTTGGCTATACTCGATTAGAGGTACGTTTATGAACAAAAACACAAAAATAGCTTTAGGAGTAATATTTGTTTGTATTTTCGCATTTTTTGCATGGTTTTTATCCGATGATGTATTTTCGGGCGATGATATAACAAGTATCGTTTCCGTTTTATACGGAGGCGGGAATTTCAATATTGACGGGATTTTTACAGCAATAATAACTCAAATCGTCGGCGTTTGGATACCGCAGTTTTTACATATTCACCCTCACCAATTTTCCATGACCGCAGGAGCATGGCTCAGAGCTTTTAACGTCGTTCTCTTGTGCGGTATTATGCCGTTGTTCGCTTTTAACGGAAGAGAAAAAGGAAAATCAATAATATTTTTCACTTTATTTTCACTTTTTTACTTCTGCTATGCCTCTTCAAATATGAACTTAGATTGGATGAATTTTCACAAATTACCCGATTATGAAACATTCGGTTCGTTCATCTTATTAACTGAATATTCCGCTCATTTCGGACAATTTTTAAGTCTGATTTTGGGACTCGGCGTTATTTATTTCATCATCGCCCATTTTTCTCAAAACAAACTTCCCGACGAAAAAGACCTTAAAACACTCACCATTGTTGCTTTTTTAACCGCAATGTCATCCATGTTCGTAAATATTTCCGTCGGATTTTTGCTTTTCGGAATATGCGTATACCTTTTGATTTTGAACAAAAAAACAGACAAAAATATAATTAAAGAAAAGGGCAAAATTGTATACATTCCTGTTGCCGCTTATGCTGTCGGCACAATTATTTTCGGAATTTATCCGTCATTTTTCAAATATTTTTCAACGGATGTTTCTATTCTTTCTTTTTTAAAATCCGTTTTTAAATACGTTATCGTTTCAAATGTCTTTGAACTTGCGTTAATATTGACTTTATCGGCAATTTTATATTTCCTTGCTCTGCACAAATCAACCTACATAAAAAGAACCATTTTCTCGGTATTTATAACCCTTTTCGGGGCAATAACATATTTTATGTTATTTTCCTCTGTCGGAGCAAATATTGAGCTTTGGTTAACGGAATCGTTAATTTTGTTCAGAATTTTAATGATGGCGTTCGTTTTCCTCCTTTTCGGAGCTTGCCTTCGTGAACATACCTCAGAACCGAAAGAATTAAAAATAGTATCGGCGTTATTTTCTGTCGTATTAATTGCATTTGTTGCCGTACAAGCACCTTTTATTTTTTCGACAATGTCAATTTGGAAAACAACAATTAAAGAAACAAAGGTCACCACATATTGTTTTGAAAAAATGTATCGTTTCTACTCTTTAAAAAAACAAACGGCTCTTTTACCCGACGATTCGTTAGTCAAAATATTCAAAATTCAACCCTATATCGATGATGAAAATATTGATATTGAAGAAAAAATTACGGACAGAATGTTTTTTAAAGATACATCTTTTGTTGATTATTATAAAAAATTCTATAAAGATGCCAAAATTGTTGCATATAAATTTATAGATGCTAAAAAAGCCGTTAAAATCTTTTATGAAGAAGGCGGAATGATTGATGGGGACGAGGTTTCTCACATCAATTTCCAAAAATTGTATGACGATAAATTTGTTCTCAACCGAGCAATAGAAAAATCAAAATATGGTATTTAACGTAAAAAAAGCTGTATTAATCGGAGTTTACGCAATTGTACACGCAATTGTCGATTTCTGCTGTGCGGCAATGTTGTTTTCGTTTTTTGGCAAAGTTGACCTCGTAACCCTTCTGAAATTGGTTATCGTATACAATTCGCTTGCGTTTGGGTTGCAATTTATCTTCGGATTTGCTGCCGATAATATTAAAAAATACGAAGATTTTTCAATATTCGGATGTTTATTTATAATTTTCGGTATTTTTCTCTATAAAAATCCTTTATTGGCAATCATAATATTAGGTATAGGCAATGCCTTATTCCACGTCGGAGGCGGAATTATATCGCTCGAAGCAGGTAACGGACGGGCAAAACTTCCGGGGCTTTTCGTTTCTTTGGGTGCCGTCGGATTATTTTTAGGAACACTTTTAAGCTCCATCAAAGGCTTTAACACAATATGGTTAGGCTTTTTGCCACTAATCGGAATTGCTCTGCTCCTTTTTATAACTCCCGAAAAAGAAAAACAAAAAATTTATAAAAATGAAGCAAATGTTCCCGCTTATATAATAATCCTTTTACTTATCCTAATTTCAATTTGCATACGTTCATTTGTCGGATTAGGATATGACTTTGCGGCAAAAAATTCCATGCCCCTGTTGTTTACATTTGTGTTTGCAATCGCTTTAGGCAAAGCATCAGGAGGATTTTTAGCCGACAAATTCGGAATGTACAACACTGCCGTCATCGGCTTATTACTGTCTATTCCCCTCCTAAAATACGGTTTTATCCCGCAACTTGCAATATTGGGAATGTTTTTCTTCAATTTAACCATGCCCATTACGGTTACGGTTCTTGCAAATATGATGCCGAAATACAAAGGTCTTGCTTTCGGGCTTTCAACTCTTGCCCTGTTAATCGGCTATTTGCCCGTAATGTGCGAATACAAAGTATCCCAAAGCATGTTATTCTTTGAGATACTCTTTGCATCAGTTATAGTAACGGCGATTTCGCTAAAACTCTACGAAGAATTATTTCATCGTCCGTAATTATTATTCCCCTCTTAAATTCATATAATCTTTAAGTGCGGCTTTCCACGTTCTGCACATGTTGTCATTGTACATAACACTGTTAGCAGGACGTTTTGCATCTCTCGGAAATTCATCCGTCGTGCAGGGTTTGAGATTTACTTTCAATCCCGCAATTTCAAAAATTTCTTTCGCAAAACCGTACCAAGATGTTTTTCCCGAGCCGCAAAGATGATAAATTCCGTAAGGTGCTTCCTCCGAAAGAAGTGTTACAATTCCGTTTGAAAGCTCTTGTGTCCACGTCGGGCAACCGATTTGGTCATCCACAACCTTTAATTCCGGCTTATCGGCAAGCGATAACATCGTTTCAACAAAGTTTTTTCCGTGCAACCCATAAAGCCAACTCGTTCTCGTAATGTAATATTTTGTACAATGCTCTTCAACAGCTTTTTCACCTAAAAACTTCGTTCTTCCGTATTCGTTAATCGGATTTCTCTCATCATAAGGAAGATATGACTCTTTTTTCGTACCGTCAAAAACATAGTCAGTAGAAATATAAACTATCGGTATATCAAGCTCAGCACAAGTTTTCGCAAGGTTTTCGGTTCCTGTTGCGTTGATTTTCATAGCGGCTTCTTTTCCGTCAGTTTCGCACTTATCAACATTCGTATAAGCGGCACAATGAACCACCGCATCGGGTTTAGCCTCTTTTAAAAACTTTTGCACTTGTTCAAAATCTGTTATATCCAAATTATCAACATCAGTTTCTATCGTTTCATAACCTGCATCTTCAAGTGTCGGACATAAGTCATGACCAAGCATACCTTTTGCACCCGTAACTAATATTTTTTCCATTTTTGCCCTCTTATTTTGTATTATTCAATATTTTTTATTTTTAAATTCAAATATAATTTAGTTTCTTCAACAACCACACCCGAAAGTGCAACCAACGCTATCAAGTTCGGTATTGCCATAAGTCCGTTTACGATATCCGCTAAAATCCAGATAACATCCAACTTCAAGAATACACCGAGTGCAATCATCACGATAAAAATTATTCTGTACGGAGTAATTCCCTTAACACCGAACAAATATACGCAAGCCCTTTCGCCGTAATAATTCCAACCCAAAATTGTTGTAAACGCAAAAAGAACAAGAGAAATGGTTAAAAAGACACTTCCGATATTGCCAAAACCTTGAACAAAAGCTGCGGATGTCATTGCCGCTCCGCTGTATTCGCCCGACCAAACACCCGTTAACACCAACACAAGACCTGTCATTGAACAAACAATAATTGTGTCGATAAATGTTCCCGTCATTGATACCAAACCTTGTTCGGACGGATAATTTGTCTTTGCCGCAGCTGCCGCAATCGGGGCTGAACCAAGACCCGCTTCGTTTGAAAAAATACCCCTTGCAACACCGTTTTGCATAGCCATCATTATTGTTGAACCCGCAAATCCTCCGACAGCGGCACTTCCCGTAAAAGCATCTTTAACAATCAAAGAAATTGCATCCGGTATCGCTTGAATATTCATGCATATTATCACCAAAGAAATACAAATATAAAAAACCGCCATAAAAGGTATCAGTTTTGAAGTAACTTTTGCGATACTTTTTAACCCGCCAAAAATAATTGAACCGACAATTATCGTCAATACAATATTTGTAGCCAATTTCGATACGCCAAATGAAATGTTTACGCTGTCAATAATTGCGTTAACTTGCGGAAATGTACCTATTCCGAAAAACGCTACGAGCATCGTCGCAAAAGCAAAAAAGATTGCCAAAGGTTTATATTTTTCTCCCATTCCTTTGCGGATATAATACATAGGCCCGCCTGAAATGTTCCTGTTTCTATCAACCGAACGATATTTTATGGCAAGCAAGCCTTCGGCATATTTCGTCGCCATACCAAAAAATGCGGCAACCCACATCCAAAACAATGCCCCGGGACCGCCCATCTTAACAGCCGTGGCAACACCTACGATATTTCCTGTTCCGACCGTTGCCGCAAGTGCCACACAAAGTGATTTGAAACTTGAAACTTCACCTTTGCCCTTATTTTCTGCCTTAAAAATTAACTTTAAAGCAAGAGGCAACCTAAAAACTTGCAAAAAACCCAATCGAACAGTCAAATAAATACCCGTTCCGATTAAAAGAATAATCAGCGGTGCTCCCCAAAGAAAGGAATCTATTTTACTTAATATCGATAAACATTCTTCCATACAAAAAATTATACCACAAGCAAAAAACAGACCACTAAATATAAAGTTTGCTTGAAAATTTTAGCAAATCGATTTTTTCATTCTTCCCGCTTTTTGACCGGAAAGGAAATTTTTCAATTTCATAATTGCCTGTGCGTGAAGCTGACAAACTCTCGACTCAGTTACCTCAATAGTTTCCCCGATTTCCTTCAACGTCATGTTCTTTTGATAATACAAAACCATTATCATTCTTTCTCGTTCGGGCAAACTTTTCAATGCGGCTTGCAATTCTTTTTGTGTATCTTTTTCTTCCAATCGGTCAAGAGGATTTACGGAACTTGTATCTTCAATAGTATCAATAATTTCGACGCTTTCGTCCGAAGTACCTTTCTTGTCATAAATTGAACCGACTGTCGTTGCCTCGGCAAGAATTGCATCAACTTTTTCTTTCTCAATTCCTAAAACTTCACCGATTTCCGTCGACGTTGCGGGACGACCGAGCTCTTGACGTAACTTTTCCGCCGCTTCTTTTACGTCTTTAATCTTTCTTCTTGTGCTTCTCGGCATCCAATCCTGCGAACGAATTTTATCAATAATAGAACCTCTAATCCGCATGATTGCATACGTTTCAAACCTTGCTCCCTTATCCGGCGAAAATTTTTCTATCGCATCTATCAACCCTTCAACACCGTATCCGGTAATGTCTTCCGCCGAAAATGACGGGGGCAGATTTCCTTTAATACGACCAATTACGAATTTTGTTAAATACAAATACTGTATAATCAATTGGTCACGGAGTTTTTTATTGGTCTTGTCGGCAAAAAATGCATACCAAAGCTTTTCGAGTTCTTCCGTCGAAAGCCTTTTAACTTTATTATATGCGTCTGTTCCAAGTCCGTCTGTCATTTGCCTAAAGGGTAAACCCTTCCTTCCTCACCGTCTGAATTCTCCGTTTTACGTTATAATTCTACGGCAGAATATTATTTTTTTTATCCTATATTAATAGGAATTTTTTAAGATATGTTACAATAAAATTTGTTTTTTTTCAACATGCAAAGATTATTTCGTGATTTTTTGTTAAGAATACCCTCAAAATCCTTGAAGATAAGGTTTTATCGTTTTATTATTATCTCACTATGGCAAATAATGTTATGGGTGGCCACCCTAAAGGCTTATATTTATTATTTTCGGTCGAAATGTGGGAAAGATTTTCCTACTACGGTATGAGAGCTTTGCTCGTATTGTATTTGATACAATATTTATTTGCGGGCATGGATGAAAAACTTGCTACTCAATATGCAGGCAATATCTACGGTTGGTACACCGGACTCGTCTATTTAACACCTCTTGTCGGCGGATATATCGCTGATAAGTTTTTAGGTCAAAGAAGATGTATCTCCATCGGAGCCGTCGTTATGGCTATCGGATTATTCACCCTTGCGGCAAGCGGGTTTGAATGTCTTAAAAGCGTTTCAATTATTGTATTCACCCTCGGTTTAACCTTAATGATTATTGCAAACGGATTTTTCAAATCCAATATTAGCACCATCGTCGGTATGCTGTACGGTGACGACAAACAAAAACGTGATGCCGGTTTTACAATTTTCTATATGGGTATTAATTTGGGTGCCTTTTTCTCCCCGTTAATTTGCGGAACTTTGGCACAACTTTACGGCTTCAAATACGGCTTTATGGCTGCAGGTATGGGAATTATCTTCGGATACATAACATACAAATTAGGTGAAAAGAAATTTTTGGGTGAACACGGTTTAAAACCCGTTCAAACCGAAATTATCCGTGAAACATCCGAAGAAGAAGATGTTGTCGTTCGCAAAAAGCTTACTACTCGTGAAAAAAGAAGAATTTATGCATTGTTCATCTTAATGACATTCTCCATTTTCTTTTGGATTTGTTTTGAACAAGCAGGATGCTCATTTACACTTTTTGCTGAAAATTCAACTCAAAGACACATCGGCAATTGGGAAATTCCGACCGGATATTTCCAATCATTAAATCCTTTATTTATCATAACAATTGCTCCGTTAATGTCCATGCTTTGGGGATGGCTTGCAAGCAAAGGTAAAGAACCGACTTCTGTCGTTAAATTCTGTATTGCCTTAGGTCTAATCGGCTTGTCCGCAATAATTATGGCGGCAGCCGCTCACTTCACAAACGGCGACACATTCCTCGTTTCTCCTTTGTGGCTTGTTCTGACATACCTCTGTGCAACTCTTGCGGAATTATGTTTATCTCCAATCGGTTTATCATTGGTAACAAAACTTGCTCCCGTACAATTTGCTTCTATCCTTATGGGAACATGGTTCCTGTCAAGTTTCTTCGGAAACCTTGCAGCAGGCGTATTCTCCGGATACTATGAACATATGTCACACACTTTATTCTTCTGTATCCTCGGCGGTGCGGCGTTCGTAATCGCAATTATATTAACCGCAATCAGACCGATTTTACAATTATGGATGGGTAAAAATTAATCATCAAAAATAACAAGAAAAAAGATAAAAAAAATAACTTCGGAAATGAAGTTATTTTTTTGTATATCCTTCTCTATTACAACATTTCTTCGGGGTTTTTATATTTTTTTCGCCAATTTTTCATAACCTTTACGTTCAAATCAAGAAAAATCTTCTTATCCGCAAGTTTTTCCAACTCAACTCTTGCATCAATTCCGATGTTTTTAATCATAGAGCCGTTTTTACCGATTAAGATTAATTTTTGGCTTTCGTGTTCAACAATCACGGTTGCATAAATCTTATCGATATTTTCTTCTTCTTTGTATTGGTCAATCAAAACTGCAATACTGTGAGGAATTTCATCTTGTGTTCTTAACAAAATCTTTTCACGAACCGTTTCGGCGGCAATTTTACGCATCGTTTCATCGGTCAAATCGTCCTCATCATAAATCGGTTCGCCTTTCGGCAATTTGCGGTAAATATTATCAATTAAGGTATCAATATTTCTTCCCGTTTTTGCCGAAACTTTAACAAGAGGATAATTTTGTTCAAATAATGTTTTGTATGTCAAAACAATCTCGTCACGTTTTTGAGGATTTTTAATGTTATCAACCTTATTGCAAACAATAATCACGGGAACGTCTGTCGTATTTAAAATATTATTGGCAATCCATTTATCGCCTTTACCCGCCTCTTCAGAGCCGTCAACAACGAACAATATAACATCCGCATCGGGAACGGACATTTTTGCTTCATCAAACAAAATTTCACCGAACTTATCCCACGGTTTATATATTCCGGGGGTATCAATGAAAATAATCTGTCCTTTTTCGGTTGTATGTATTCCTTTAATTCTTCTGCGGGTCGTCTGAGGTTTATCGGTTGCAATAACTATCTTTTGTCCGATAATTTGGTTAAGCAATGTGCTTTTGCCGACATTCGGACGACCGATAATTGCAACAAATCCTGTCTTCTGTTTCATAAAACCTCTAAATCTTTTTTGTAATTAATGCAATTATGTCGTTATAAACAATATAAAGCATAAATATTATGAGTAAATAGAAAAATACCATTGAAAGGACTTCCGAAACCTTTTCGTTCACGGGCTTTCCCTGTATTTTTTCAATAATCAAAAACAACACATGTCCGCCATCGAGAGCAGGAATGGGGAGCAAATTTAAATATGCAAGGTTTAAACTGATAATTGCAGTCAAAAGCAAACCTTTGAAAAATCCTTGGTATTCAATAATGTCCGAACCGATTTTTGTAACGGCAACGATACCGTGCATCTCTTCCATCGGAATGCTTCCCGTAAATAATTTTGCAAGTCCGTAAAGCATCATATCAGAATTCATTTTGATATATTTATAAGAATATTCAACATTTTCAACAATATTTCTGACAGGATAAACAACTTCCGTAATACCCTTTTTGATACCCATCATTCCGTCTTTATTCGGATAAATCGTCGGAAGCTTAACTTCTTTTTCGTTTCTTAAAACCGTTATATTAACCGGATGTCTTGTATCCGCCAAAGCAAACGCCAAATCTTCAACAGTCATCGGAATTTTCACCTTGTAAACGGTCTTGCCCCAAATATTGTCACGAACAGCCTTTTGCGTTTCCGTAAGCTCAACTTCTTTTGAAACATATTGTTCAAATCCGATAACTTCATCATCAGTAAGTCTTATTTCGTCTTCGTCATCGAGCTTGGGCAACTTAACGACAACACCTTTATTAATAACCTTTGACGGGTTAATTTTGGGATTTAATTTTTTGATTGCTTCAATTTTTTCATTGACTCTTTTTTCGGAAACAAAACCGTCTTTTTCTCTGCTCAAATACAAATATTGAGTCAAAACATTCGGCAATGTAACTTTAGTTCCGTTTATTTCGTAGAAAACATCACCTTTTTGGAAATTTGCTTCACGAACGGATTGCGTTGCCGTCGGCAGTAATTCTTCAAATGTTGTTTCGAAAGAGTTTGAGGGCAATTTATGCCAAATACCCGCTGTCAACATTACTAAAAAGATTGCTGTTAAAAAGTTTGCAAAAACGCCCGCAACAATTACAATCAAGCGTTGCCATATCGGCTTATTCGCAAATCTTTCGGGAGAATTAACATCAAGTGTCGAGTTTGCGTCATCATCAGGAAACGAAACATATCCGCCCAACAATAAAGCGTGAATTAAAAATTCCGTTTCACCGATTTGTTTTCTGAATAATGTCGGCCCGACAGGCAAGCCGAAACCAAACTTATCCACTCTGATTTTGAACGCCTTCGCCGCCAAAAAATGACCAAACTCATGCACCATAACCAGAAAACTTATTAACAAAATCATTATGATGAGGTTCACTTATCTTCTCCGTTTCTATATAATAATTTTATGATAAATATATTAAAAAAACTACTTGATTTTATATACGATTACAAATGTTACTTTTGCTCTTCCTCAAAAGAAAATACCGTTTTTTGCTCAAAATGCTACAATAGTGTGGATTTTTTGACTGCGAAACCGTTTAAAAAAATTGACGAAATTGACATTTATGCCGTAACTTTTTATAAAGATGTGACACAAAAATTAATACGAGCGGTAAAATATCACAACAAAAAAGAATTGGCTTTTTATCAAGCAAAATTGATGTACGATTATTGGCAAAATCTCGATATTTCTTCCAAACAATACACCGTCATCCCCGTTCCGATGTTCTTTTCAAAAGCAAGGAAACGAAAATATAACCATATGGACTTGGTTTGTGAAGAATTTTGCAAGTTTACGGGATATGATTGTGATTTAAAATCCTTAATCCGAACAAGAGAAACCGCCCCTCAATACAAACTCTCAAACAAAGAAAGAGAAGAAAATTTGAAAGATGCATTTTCTCTGAATAAAACCGATTTTAAACATCCGATTTTATTGCTTGACGACATTTCCACAACAGGAACAACAATAAAAGAAATTATAAAAGTTTTTAAACAAAACGGAATTACCGACATTACGGCTTTTACAACCGCTGTTCCCGAAAAATCTTCAAAATATGTATATTAAATTTCTCACAAAAAGACGGTCTCCGCACAATGCGGAAACCGTCTTTATTGTTAGCTCGATAATTATTTTGCCATTGCTTTTCTAACTTCAGCCTTATATTTTTCAACGTTCGGTTGAAGTACTTCGGGCATCGCTGTTTCCATAGGTGTTAAAAGATTTAATTCTCTTCTTAAAATATCACCTGTGTAAATAGTTTCAAAATGTTTGAGTTCAACAAATTGTGCGATACTTTCCAATGTCAAATCGTCAAGAATAATTCTTGAAACTGGGTGTTGTGCGGAATATGCGGCAACAACGCCTTCAAGAATTGCGTTAGTTACTTTATCGTCATTTTCGTAATTTACGAAAGTGAAGAATGAATCAACATTTTCTTCATCCAAATCAGCTTCCGCATTATAGTGAAGATATCCGGGTCCAACGTTTGTATCTGTTGAAATTCTTGCCTTCAAGCTTTCATTCTTGAGTTGTTTTTCCCAAAGAGTCGTTCCCATAAACGCATCGGAGAAATATTCAACAAAATGTTTTCTCTTTCCTGCTTTATAAGCATTTACGTTGAATGTTGCAAGTTGCAAAGCAAGGTTTTCGGCAACATTTTCGTTCAAAAAGGCTTCTTGTGCTGCCAATGAAGCTTCTAACATCTTCTTAACATCTTCTTTTGCAACACCTGCGAAAGCAAGTGCAAAAATTGTTGCATCATCAAAAATTGAAAAACGTCCGCCTACATCGTCATGAACAAATCCGGAAAGACTGATTTTACCTTCATCAACGATTTTTCTGAGTTTGCTCTTTTCGGGTGAAACATCAGTCATTGCAACAAATCTGTCTGCAACGTTATCTGTTTTAAATGTATGACGCAAAATTTCGTCCACTTTATTATAAGCGGTTGTCGTTTCCATCGTTCCGCCTGATTTTGAAACAACCATAAACTTAGTTCTTGCAAGATTTAACGGTTGAATAAATCTGTTAAAACTTACGGGGTCAACCGATGAAAAGAAATGAACATTCTTTATTCCAAGCATCGTCATCATTGATTCCGTCGTATGTCTTGAACCGCCGATACCGAGAATTGCAAGCTCTTCAAATCCGCCCTCTTTCGCCTTTTCTGCCATTGCATAAAGGTTATCCAAATTCTTCAATTGGTTTTCGGGAAGGACTTTAATCCAATTCAAAAATTGTCCTGCTTTTCCTGCTCTTTCCTTTACTTCTTTCACTGCTTCAGCCGCAACTGCGTTGAGATTATCGCCTGTTTTTGCTAAGACTTTTACTTTCATTTAAATTCTCCTTATGATTCTTTCAAATGTTTGAAGTGATGACGTAAGTATAATACAAACAAAACTACACACGCAAGAATTATTACTGCGTCAAGTTTATGCCAAATGTGTTTCAAAACTTCCAAATTTTCACCTAATTTTACCCCTACGTAAACAAGGAAATAACTCCAAATTAACGAGCCTAAAAACGTAAATATCAAAAATTTCGGAAGATTTGCTTTTAAAATTCCAGCCGGCAACGAAATAAATGTTCTCACAACAGGAAGCATCCTGCAAATGAAAAATGCCCAATCTCCCCATTTTTTCTGCCATTTATCCGCAACTTCCAAATCGTGTTTGCTTATTAAAAAATATTTTCCGTACTTTTCAATAAACGGTCTGCCTCCGATACTGCCAAGAAAATACGACGGAATTGAGCCTAAAACACAACCGATTGCACCAAAAAAAGCTGCCGTATGAATTGAAAATATGCCTTGCGATACCATATATCCCGCAAACGGCAAAATTGCTTCACTCGGCAAAGGGATATTGCAGGATTCAATCGCCATCAAAAGTGCAATTCCCCACGGTCCCATTGCCGTAATCGTACTTTGTATCCAAGCAACTATACTTGCCAATATTGAATTTATAATTTCCATAACATTGTCCTTTTGTAATTTTTTACAACAATTTTATTATAGAAATAAAAATTTTACTACAATCTCAAATATTGCTTTGATTTAATTGTACAAAAACAAACGCAAATCACTGTTCATCAAGGCACAAAATTACAATCTTTTCCTTATGGCAAGATTTATTTCTTTTGTCCTCAATTCTTCGTGAGTGTATCTTTTACTTGCAATTGCGTAATATTGATTTTCTTCGGAATAATCCAAAACTTTCTTCGTTCCGTAACAAATATCATCAAATCCGTTTAAAATATCCAATATTTCCGCATACGAAAGCCTGTTAATCTCATCGGAATTAAAGATATATTCTGCAATATTTTCAGCATCTTCTTCCTTAAAACACTTTGCCAACAAAGATTTTTTGAAATCTTCTTTATTATCAAAAGCAAGGTGTTGCCACGGAGAAATCTTTCCGTCTTCTTCTCCTGTTTGCAAAGCTTTTCCGTCTATATACCACGGATAATTATGTCCGTCATCACTCGTCCACAACGGTCTTCCCTGCAAACATATTACGCCCCTGTCAGCAACAAGATTTTTCAAATTTTCAATAAAAGTCCTCATATCTTTAATATGCTCTAAAACTTCAACTCCGTATATGACATCGAATTTTCCGTCAAGTTCGGCGACTTCCTCAAACGCTTGATTTACAAGCTTTGCACCCTTTCCGCACTGAAGCTCATATCCTGAAAAATAATGACCGAAAGAAACAACTTCCCCCGCCCTCAACGACAAAAATCCGTCTGTCATCGATGAATTGCAATAATTAGGCGAAAGGTTTAATACCCGCTTATTAGGCAATTTATACTTTAAATTTATATCGGAAACATTAAGTTCATAATGCTTATCCATATTCAAATCATCAAGCCACAGTAAATGTGCAACATCCGAGGTAATAATCAATCTTTCGACGTTCAAATCATCTTCGGAATATTTTTCCAAAGCCTTCCGATAATAATCATTTTTAGGATAATATTTATAAATCCTTCTGACATCATAAGGAAACATTTGTGAAATATTTTCTTCTATTTCACTCGGTGACATCTTCAACGCACTGTCATCACCGAAAAATTCGGCAATAACCCCTTCATATTCATCTTCAGCAACACCGTGACGTTTCAAGGAATTAATCAATTCTTCTTCTGTATTTATTGAAAGGTGTTCCCAATAATCAAACATATTTGTTTCATTAAAAAATTTGTGATTTTCGGTACAAACAACATGCCCGCAAGCCGAAGTATACGGCATATATCCGTCAAGATGAACGCCCGTTGACAAATTTGAATATCTTCTCAATTTATTACAAAATTTAGAAAAGTTTTTAATGTTAGGAATTACGTCAAACCCGATTATGATATCAAATTTCTTTTCACCGACATCAAAATTTTCAAAATTAACAGAGTAATTTTCTATTCCGTCAACCTCTTCAGCCCCCTCAATATTAATCCTCGGTGAAACACCGGTGACAGATTTCGCTCCGTGTTTTTTCAAAATTCTTGAAAAGAAATTATTGTCATAAAACGAAAGATTTAAAACATTTGCACCCAAAAGATTGTATTTTTCAAAAAATCCTTCAAACACAACCTTTCTAAAGTAGGGTAATTCACTAAATTCCGACAAATTTTTATCTTCAAAAAATTCTGAATTTCTGACGTTTTTAGTCATTGTCAACAAACATTCTTCAGTCCACAAATCTTCTTCGGAATATTCCGAAAGAGCTTTATCATAAAAGGAGTTGGTAGGAATTTGTGCGAAAGTTCGTTTCATAAAATACGAAAAATCTTTCGTTTGATATATGTCAAAAGAATTGTTTTTATTGGTTTTATGTGAATACTTATCATTGCCGTAAGTCGTATCGGTAGCACATTCAAAGATTTCACTTGGCGAAAGACGATTTACCTCTACCCCGCCAAAAAGCCAATCTGCAACAATCTTTCCGTCTTTTTTATAATATCCGTTATTCTTAAGAGAATTTTTCACATCTTCGATATTTTTCAGAGTTAAGTGTTCCCACGGTTGAAGCGGATTATATTCTTCATCATTGAAATAAAACTTATCCTCAATCCAAAGATTATGTCCCAAAGGACTTGTCCACATCGGATAACCGTGCAATATTGCGGCTCCTCCTTTTTTCAACACCCGTTTAAATTCCGCAAAAAATCCCCGCATATCAATTAAATGCTCAAGGACTTCAAGTCCGATAACAATATCAACCGATTCATCCTCAATGAACTTTATTTGTTCAAGTCGTTCAATATTTAAAAGAGAAATACCATCTTCAACTAATTTTTGATACTCAAACTCATAACTTGCAAAAAATACATGCTTTGCTCCCAATTTCAACAAAGCTCTCGCATTATTGCTATCTGAATTGGGAAACAGGAACAACACATTTTTTCCCTCAAAAGAATAATTTGAGGAAGTTTCTTTCAAAAAATGGTAAACATAATTTTGTATTTGGATACCGTCAAAATTCATTTTTCACCAACTGTCCGTTAATCAAAAAATCTAAACTTAATAAGGGCAATAACCGCATGAATACCGTCTTTCATCGTTATTTTCTTACCTTCTTCAAAAGTTCTTCCGTGATAAGAAATCGGGGCTTCTTTTAACTTCGCCTTTTTCTTCAACACCTTTGCGGTAATTTCCGGTTCAAAATCAAAACGGTTTGATTTAATCTTAATATCTTTAATAAACTCCGTTTTGAAAGCTTTATAACAGGTTTCCATATCGGTAAGTTTTGCACCGAAAAGAATATTCGTCATCAATGTTAACATCTTATTTGCAAAGAAATTAACTTTTACAACAGTTTCGCTCTGAGTTAAATCCATAAACCTCGAACCGTAAGCAACATCAGCTTCTCCGTTCAATATCAACTGTAAAACACCGTCATAATCTTTCGGATCATATTCCAAATCAGCATCCTGAATGACTGCAATATCTCCCGTAACGGCTCCGAAACCGGTTCTCAATGCCGCACCTTTACCTTGGTTTACATCGTGATATAAAACTTTATATTTATTTTCAAGATTTTTTAAAATATCACGTGTTCCGTCAGTTGAGAAATCATCAACTAAAATAATTTCCTTCTCAAGCCCCGCAAACGGTGCTTCTTCAACCCTTTGTAACAATTGTTCAAGCGATTGTATTTCATTATAAACAGGTATTAAGATGCTGACTTTTTTCATAATTTCCCTTTCAGTGTGTAACATTGTCGTGTCGAGAGTTGCCGACTTTTCGTAAATTATTGTATAATCGTATTGTACCAAAAATAAGGTTCTTTTGTATGACAATTTTAACAAATAATTCAGATTTAGACTTAAATGAAAATTTAAGATTGGCGGATAATTTATTTCAAGAAGCTCTAAATGCCTATGAAGACGGAGAATACAGAGAATGTTCGGAAAAAATTAATGTCGCCCACAGAATTTATTTGCAGGCACATAAAACCGAAAAAATTTCAATTTGCTTAACATTTATAGGATTGATAAAATATCTTTGCGACCCCGAAACATACAAAAGCAGTCTTGCCTTACTTGAAGACGCAAGATTTTTGGCACAAGACACAAGCGGAGAAAATGCCTTAGGCATAAGTAAGTGGGCTTTTGCACAAATTGCAATGCATGAAAAAAATTATCAGGAAGCCGCAATGTATCTTAATCGTGCAGCCTATATGGTTACCGAAGCACCGTATATTTTGGTCAGAATTTATGAATCGCTTGCGTTTTGCAATTTAAAAACAAAAAATTACGAAAAAGCTTATGAATGCACCGCAAAAGCAAAAGAACTTGCCGAAAACGGCGGTTATGAAAAGGCTTACAAAAGAATTACCGGCATAAACAAAAATCTGAATGAGTCGAGCGAAGCCGTATTCAGTGACTCTCTTAAAAAAATACAACGTCCCAAAGACACGGATATTCCGAGCGACCCGCTCATTGCTCTTCTTAAAATAGCAAGAACAATCAGTGCGGAAATTGATTTGGACAGACTTTTAAAAACGATTGCGGAACAAACAAAATTTGCACTAAAAGCAGACAGATGCACCGTATTTTTAATAGACAGGGACAAAAAAGAGCTTTGGTCAAAAGTTGCTTTAGGCTTGGAACACAAGGAAATTCGTTTTCCTATGGAAAAAGGTCTTGCCGGACACGTTGCAATGACGGGAAAAACAATTAACATACAAAATGCGTACTCCGACGAGCGTTTTAATCAAGAAATCGATGTACAAACCGGATATAAGACACAAAGTATTTTGTGCATGCCGATTAGAAACTTGAAATACGAAGTTATCGGAGTTTTTCAGGTAATTAATAAATTCAACGGAAGTTTCACGGAAGCGGATGAAGATTTGCTTATTACAATCGGAGCAAGTGCCGGTATTGCACTTGAAAACAACCGACTGTTTGAAACGCAACAAAAAATGCTACTCGAGCAAAAAAGATTATTTAACGGATTTATCGACACACTTGCAGCATCAATAGATGCCCGTGACAAAATCACGGCAGGTCATTCGATGAGAGTTACTCTTTATTCGTCTTTGTTATGCCAAAAAATCGGCTTGGATAAAGAAAAATCGGAAGTAATTGCACAAGCCGCAATGCTTCACGATATAGGTAAAATCGGTATTCGGGATTCGGTTTTGCAAAAGAAAGGCAAACTGACAGATGAAGAATATCACCATATTCAAGACCACGTAAAAATTACTCACGACATTTTGAGCAAAATTGCGGATAAGTCAGAGTCTTTCAAAGATGTAGTTGAAATAGCTGCTTCTCACCACGAAAAATTTGACGGAAAGGGATATTTCAGACACAAAGGCGGAACGGAAATTCCCTTAGGAGGCAGAATTCTTGCTGTTGCGGATGTTTTTGATGCAATTACATCGATAAGACACTACCGTGACAGAATGCCTATGCAAGATGCAATTAAAATCATAAGAGAAGGTGCAGGTAACCATTTTGACGAACATATTACCGATTTGTTCCTCTCACTTGCCTGTGACAAAATTATCGACGTTATTTTGTCTGACAGCGATACGGCTTTGAGCATAAATTCAAGAAAAATTCTTGAACAGCGGCAACTTTTCGAGCTTGAAATTCTCATTAACAAAGAAGAAAAAACGCCTGAAGAACAACAATTTATTGATTTGTTCAATCATTATTATATTCATCAATCGACAAAGGATAAAAATTGAGAGTAAAAACAATTTTATTCGGAATATTATTAATTTTCACATTATTCGTAACCGAAAATGTTGTTTTTTCTGCTGATTTAAAAGAAATTAACCGCAAACAAAACGAACTTTCATATTTAAGAAACTCCAATCTTTCGGATTTGGTATTTTTTTCGGGTTATGACGTATATTACGATCGAAAATTGCAATACAATCCAAAAGTAAGAAGGTTGATTAAAAAGTTGGAAAACGCAGAAAAGCTCGTCGAACAATCAAATGTTTCCGTTGCATATTATGAATACCGAGATATTTTAAACACAATGGAACCCAATGATTTTTATTACATGACAATAGCCTACCGACTTGCACAAACAGGCTATTTTTCGCTTTCTCACCTTGCAATGAGCAAAGTGCAAAATCAAGAAATTTGGGAAGAACATATAAGAGCGGTCAGAAAAAACTTTTTTCCGTCAACATATCTGAAAGTTACTGAAGAAGTGTTTTTAGCGGGTTTATATTCCGACATTGTGTATAATAATTTAACGGATGAAAGTCTTGAAAAACTTGAAAAAAGCGGGAATAATATTTCAAAATCAGACTACGCAAATTATTTAAGGGCAAGGGCATACTACGAACAAAAAAAATACTCGCTTGCCTTAAATGAAATAAACAAAGCTATTTCAGCCAATGATGATAATTTGAATTACAGAAAATTCAAAGCGGAAATATTGACGGCAAACGGTCAAACGAAAGAAGCTTTATCATGTCTGAAGCAAATTTTTTCCGAAGATATTCCTTTTATTGTAATGATTAAAGATCTTGATAAAATCAAATTTTATTCACTTTCGGAAAACGCAAAAGATGAGCTTTTACAAAAATATTATCGGGCATACTATTTTTATTTGAACAGAGATTATACACGGGCAATAAGTGAATTAAAAATGTCGCTGATGAAAGGCGAACACAAAAAATCTCCGCAATTATTGGGACATATTTACATTATTACGGGAAACTATAAAGAAGCGGAAAAGCTTTATGAAAAGATAATTTTGAATGATAAAAAAGCTTATTATGCTCACAAAGGGAAGGGAGATGTACTGCTTCACAAAGGACGAACGGCAGAAGCTCTCAGTGAATACAAAATGGCTGAAAAAGGCATGAGTAAAGATGTTGAAACGCTCCTTGCCATAAGCATCACATCATTTAAGACAAAAGATTATAAACAAGCATACAAATATCTTGCAAAAGCACAAAAAGTTGACGAAAATAATTACAAAGTATTGTATCTTTCATCACAAATTCAGAAAGACTTCGGTAAACAAAACTTGCTTAATTCATTGGAAGCGAACATTTTTTACCCCGAAGGTTGGCTTGATATGGCGAGAGATGCAATCGAATTGAACGATGCAAAATCAGCGGAAGAATATATCAACACGGCAGCTTTTATAACAAAAAAATCCCCGAGATATTTTTATTATAAGAGTTTATTAAACACAATGAATAAACAATATAACACAGCGTTAATTGATATAAACAGAGCAAAACAACTTATAGAGGAACAAAACGAAAATGAACAAATTTAACGTTTTGATTACAGAGGATCACGCACTCATACGATTTGGTTTAAAGACCGCTCTTTCATCAATGGAAACAGTCGGAGAAATTTTTGAGGCGACAGATTCTCAAACGGCAATTGAAATAGTTAACACCAAACACGTTGATGCGGTTATTATGGATTTGGGGCTTCCGGGGATGAACGGAATTGAAACGACCGAAAGCATTAAAAGGATAAACCCGAACATAAAAATTCTTATTTTAACATCCCATAAAACAAAAGAAGAGGTTATAAACTCAGTAAAAGTCGGAGCAAGCGGGTATTGTTCAAAAGAAATTAATCCCTGTGACATTGCTTTGATTTTAAAATCCGTTTTGCAAGGTGCGATTTGGTTTGATGCAAGTGTTGCACAATATATTTTGGATATTATAAAGAAAGATGTAGATAAAGTTAACGATAATCAAAGCGGAGATTATAATTTAACAAAAAGAGAATTGCAGGTTTTATCCTATGTAAAAGAAGGTTATACAAACACGGAAATAGCGAAAAAACTGCATTTGAGCATAAATACGGTTAAGGCACACGTCAGCAGTATTATGCAAAAACTTGAGGTTGATGACCGTACTCAAGCGGCAATTAAAACAATAAGTAATAATATTATATAAAAAGTATTTGTATTTTAAATAAAATCGGTTAAAATAATTATGAATATCACACAGACATGGCAAAAAGGAGAAATAAAGGCATGTACACAAAAGACCAATTGTCCGATATGATTTTACACGATGTTGATGCATTCAATTCTTTTAGAGCAAAATCTGATGAAGAAGTTGACTTGACGGAATTGGATTTTGCGAACGCAACATTGGAAAACGTCGACTTTACAAATTGCGATTTATCAGGTTCAACTTTTGCCGATACAACTCTTTCACTTGTTAACTTTACGGATGCAAACTTAGAATCAGTTGATTTCACAAGAGCAAATGTGGTTGAATGTGATTTTTCGGGAGCATTGTTAAACGGAACAAATTTTAATTTTGCGGTATTAAATTATTGCAATTTTACTGATTCAGATATGGTAGGCTGCGTTTTAACGGAAGCTGATTTAACGGATTCCGATTTGACGGCGGCAGAAAATCTCTCGGCATCAAGATACGATGATACAACTATTTGGCCCGATGACGATATGTTACCCGAAGATTTTGATACTTCTTCAACAAGAGATTTGTCAGCCTTGGAAGATGAAGAAGAAACCGTAAATCAAGATTATTAATTAATAACTTATTTAAAAATCCCTCTTTGTTTGTAAGAGGGATTTTTTGTTGCAAAAAATTTTATGAAAAAATTAATATAAAAAGAGGCGGTCTGATTTTAAAAATCAGACCGCCTCACATATTTCTCGTCTTGCAGATTATTTATCTGTCGGAATTCTCATTCCATAGAATGAACGAATTACGAATACGATAGCGATAACCAAAAGAACGATACCGACTTTCGGAGCAATTGCTCTGAATGATTCACTGAGTGCAATTTCCATTGCCAATAAACCAAACAATG
>CAZOGS010000002.1:26036-45262 GCA_964579375.1 uncultured Muribaculaceae bacterium | reverse complement strand
TTTTGCAATTTCTTCAGGAATTTTATCAAAATCGGGCAAGAAATTATTTTCAGCAGAAAGAGGCATAGAATAAGGAGTTCCACCGGCAAATATAGTCGCATTTTTGTACACGGGATATCCGGGATCTGGAACAAGTGTATAATCGCCTTCATCAACATAAGCAAAGAAAACGTGTGCAATAGCTTCTTTTGAACCGATATTTGCAAGCATTTCCTTGTCTGCATCAAGATCAACGCCAAATCTTTCTTTCATCCATTTGCAAGATGCTTCACGGAATTCTTTTGTTCCGTTGTAAGGGGGGTAATCGTGATTTTTCGGTTCATCAATCGCCACGTGCATTTCTGCCACAACATCTTCCAATGTCGGAGTATCGGGATCTCCGATACCAAGGCTGATAATATCTACTCCTTTAGCCTTTGCTTCATTGATTTTACGGTCAATTTCAGCGAAAAGATAGGGAGGAATTTTGTCTAATCTTATTGATCTTTTCATTTTATCTCCTTTAAATATCATTTGATACAATTTTACCAAAAACATAGTGTCGTGCAAATTTCAGCGAAAAACCACGAAATCGATAAATAAATCTGAATTATTTGTCATCTTCCTCAAGATTAACTTTAGGAATTCTCGGCAAACTTAAATGGTAAAAAGAAGCGGCAAGTCTTATCAAAATTGTTATTACAATCGTTAAAGACACTGAAATTATTGCGTTTACACCATTTATAAATAACAAATAGTATAAAGAAGCTCCGATAATTGCAGCAGAAGCGTAAATATCTTTATACAAAACAAAAGGAACACGTCCCGCCAAAATATCACGAAGCATGCCGCCGCCAATTCCTGTAATGACACCTACAAAAATTGCCAAAAAAGGATTATGCGAAAACCCGCTTATTATTGCCGTATTAGTACCGGTAACCGCAAAAACACCCAACCCGATTGCATCAAAGAAATTAACAACATCCATAAAAAATTCTTTATTTTTCTTGAATTTAACCGAAGCTACCGTTGCAAGTGCAAAAGCAACACAAGAAGTCAAAAAAGCGACCAAAACATATAAAGAGTGTCTGAACATTGTAGGAGGAATAATTCCTAAAATAATATCTCTGATAGCACCGCCGCCGACGGCAGTAATTACGCCTAAAACAATAATTCCGAAAAGGTCGAAATTACGCTTAATCGCAACTATCGCCCCCGATATGGCAAAAGCAATTATACCGATTAGTTCAATTACTATAATTTCTGTACCAAATGTCATGACTTTTTCTTTCTTTACATAATTATAACTTAAGAAATATTTTTGGTATAATTTAGAAAAAGGAGTGTATTTATGAGCAGAAAATTTTTGGCAAAAATATTTGCGTTATTTTTAGTTATTGTTTTTTCAACACCGATTTCGGCATTTGCAACAACATTAAAATTTGCACAAATTTCGGATATTCATTACAATCCTGATGCTCCCCGTCCGGAATATGCAAAAAGCTTCAAAATGAAATACTATGCACTTCCCGTACTTGACGATGCGGCAAAACAAATTAAAGAAGAAAAAAATGTCAAATTCACATTGGTTACAGGTGACGCCGCTGACAGACCGCTTTTTAAAGATTTTGAATTTATGTACAATTACTTGAATAAAGTTTTGCCTACACCGTGGTATTATTGTCTTGGTAACCATGATGTTGCAATTGGCGGAAATTTAACAAAACAAAAGCATATCGAATTACTTAACAAAGCAAATCCGAAAGGTTTTTCTCCCGATAAAACATATTACACTTTCAAACCGCAAAAAGACATGACATTCATTGCTTTAGACGGAACTTATGATAATAAAAACACCGCTCAAGGATACATTCCGACAGAGCAATTGCAATTTCTTGATAACACAATGAAAAATGCCGGTAAAGATGTAATTGTAATATATTTACATTTTCCCACTGTTTATCCGACAGTTTCACGTGATCACGACATAGTTAATTTATATGCATTTAATGAAATTATTGCAAAATATGACAATCCTATTTTGATTTTAGGAGGTCATTTTCATGCAAATAAAATCAGACAAAATGATAATGTTGTAGAAGTTGCATCACCTTCGTTGACAAGTTATCCTATAGCTTTCAGATTTATCACAATTGACAATCGTTCCGACAAAACTATTTTTACATTTGATTATAGAGAAACAAATTTAAAAGATGTTCAAGCTATAGCAAAAACAAAAATAGGATGGTCAACTTGCGGAAAAGAAGAGGATAGAAACGCCGTAATTACAGTAGACAAAATATGTAAGTGCGGTTGCAACAAAAAAACTTGCAAGTGTAAAAAAACAAAAGCTTGCAAAGAAACAAAATAATTGGACAAAACGGTAAAAAACAGTTACAATCATAAAAGAAGAGGGTTTGTAAATGACTGACAACAGAAATAAATTTACCGTAAAATTCCGAGGAATAAGAGGTTCGTATCCTACTCCGACAGAAGGTTTTCTTGATATCGGAGGTAACACTTCCTGTGTAGAAGTAAATGTCGGAGGGCATCTGATTATTTTAGATGCCGGTACAGGAATTATTTCACTTGGTAATGAACTTATGAAAAAGCACATTGCATCATCTGATGAATTTTTTCACAGAACACCGATTAACGCAACAGTTTTGCTCAGTCATATCCACGCAGACCACATTCAAGGATTTAACTTTTTTAAACCGCTAAATATTTTAACATCAAAAATTCGGGTTTATGGCTTCAGTGATTATTCTGAATCGCTCAAGGACGACCTTCATCAACTGCTTTACGACAAATCTTTTCCGGTTTGTATGAATGATATTGCGGCAGATGTCGAAATTGCAAATATCACGGAAGGTGAAGTTTTAATATTTTCAAAAGGGAACCCGACACCGCTTAAAAAACGCATAATTTCCGCAGATGATATAACTCCGATTGAAGACGAAGTCATTGTAAGTTGCATGAAATCATACGCTCACGGAACAGAAGGCGTAATGGTATACAAAATTGCTTATCAAGGTAAAACTTTGGTCTATGCAACAGACAAAGAAAGCTACATCGGCGGAGATAAAAAATTGGCATTTTTTGCGAGAAACACTGATTTATTAATCCATGACAGCCAATATTCCGGAGAAGATTATCTTTCTCCGATTGCACCGAAACAAGGATTTGGGCACTCAACGTTTGAAATGGCAATAGAAACGGCGAAAGCCGCACAAGCAAAGAAACTTGCGTTCTTCCATTTTGACCCGTCGTATGATGATGAAAAATTAAAGAACATAGAAAAATATTATCAAAATCAGTTTGACGGCTGTTTTATGGCTTATGAGGGTTGCGAAACGGAATTGATATGAGAAAAATTTTAACCGCAGCGTTATTAATTTTTTCATCGATTTTATTGTGCGGAGCAGGCAGATTACAGGATGTCAGCGTGCACTACACGGTTGATGCAGAAAACAATGCCGCAAGACATAACAACTTAGGCTTAATATATTTAAAAGAATACTACTACTTCGGAGCAATAAAAGAATTTGAGCTTGCAATAGAATTAAACCCAAACACTCAAGCTTCCTCCGTTTATTATAATAATTTGGGGAGAACTTATATAATCATTGGATATCCCGAACTTGCTGAAGTGAAGTTTGCAGAAGCGATAAAAAAATATCCGTTGCAATTTGAATACTATAAAAACTTAGTTGAAGCATACGGTAAACAAAACATTCTTAATGATAAACTTCAATATCATAAAAAAATTCGAAAAAATGCACTTGATGACATCACTATTGCCTTAATTTACGGAGCAATGGGGAAAACACAAATTGAAGTAACGATGCTTGATGAATTTTGCAACTCCGAACCGGACTTATTAATAACACCGGCAATTCGGAAATATGTAAAAGAACAAGCAAAACTTGTAACATATTCAAAAAAACGACTGAAATAACGAAAGGAAATAAAATGGCAAAAGATTGCAGTTTTGATATAGTATCGGAATTTGACCGTCAAGAATTGGTTAATGCAGTTGATCAAGCAAAAAGAGATATTTCTACACGTTTCGACCTGAAAGACAGCGGTTCGGATATAAATCTTGAAGCAGATAAATCAATCACAATCACAACTAAAGATGATATGAAATTAAGAAATATTGTCGATTTACTTCAATCAAAAATGATAAAAAGAAATTTGAGCATCAAAATACTTGACCCGCAACCGATTGAAAATGCTCTCGGCGGCAATGTTCGACAAGTTTTCAATCTTAAAAAAGGATTAAGTATGGAGCTTGCAAAAAAAATTGTTGCAGATATTAAAAACTCTAAACTTAAAGTACAAGCGGCAATTCAAGGCGAACAAGTAAGAGTTTCGGGAAAAAGTCGTGACGATTTGCAGGAAATAATCAAATTAATGCGTCAAAATGAAGATAAATACGATATTGCTCTCCAATTTACAAATTATAGATAAAATATTAAGAAATTTTTGACTTTATAAAACATATTTCCTCACAAATAAAATATGAAGGGAATATGTTTTTTAATTTTTATAAAACCTACGGTTTAAAAGCCTCCCGACACTAATTGAAAAAGATTTAATTTATTCCGACAAACCGATGCGAAGAGCATAAATTAGCCCTGAAACAAAAACAAAGAGCTGCAACATTGTATAAAAATTTAGCCTTTTATACGTTGCAAAGTGTCCGATTATAAACGGTGAAAATCCGCAAAAAACTAAAATCGGTTTTGCAGGAATTGCAGCAAAAAACATAATTATAATCGAAAAGAAAGAATATAGAGAAATAATAATTACACCTAAAGTTGTCATTTTTTCTCTGATAAATCTGTTTTTATGATTAAAAAAGAACAATTTTCCAAAAAACAATGACAAAATTGACAAAACACTCAACGTTATAAAAGCAATCGTCATACGCCTACCGCCTCTGCTTCAAAAATTTTTGAAAGCTTATCCAAAAATTCAAGTGATTTTTCAAAAACAAAATCCTTTTCGTTATCATACAAAATCATATGAAAACTGTCTTTCAAAAGTATTAACTTTTTATCAGCAGATGAAACCTCTCGAAAAACTTCCTCAGCACCCTTTTTACTTGCCAAATCATCCTCGACGGAATGAATTATTAACAAAGGAGAAGTAACCAAATCTAAATCAAAACGAACGACTTGAGAAAGTTCCAAAAGCTCATGAAAAGCACACATGGGATAAGTATCCATTCCACCGTCAGATTTTAGAGCTTTTTTTACAATTTCTCTAATCCTCTTATTTTTAACACCGTAAGGTTCGCATTCGGGATATTGGTAATAATATCTAAAAATTGTATTTAGTCCTAACGGCATCAAACACGCATACCAAGGCAATCTCCAACCATCAAGATATAAAGTTGTTGACAACAAAACCGCACCCTTAACCTTTTGTGGGTATTTTTCGGCAATTGCAAGCGAAACAACCGCCCCGAGGCATAATCCCCCGACATAAACATCTTCATATTTTTCTGTTAATTTTTCAAAAAAAGAAGATGCACTGTCAATCCAATCTTCATAAGATACCGTATAAATATCTTTCTTAAACTCTCCATGCCCTGGCAAACAAGCTCCAAAAACATCGTATCCGTGTTCATATAAAAATTTGCCGAATTTTTTCATTTCAAAAGGACTGCCTGTAAGCCCATGAAACAATAATACAGCCTTTTTAGGATGAACATCATTAATAAATTCAAAAGCGGAACCCAACTATTCACACCTCGAAAGAAGTACATCAAAAAGTTCAAGTGCCATATCAATTTCTTCCTTTGAAATAAACAAATTAGGAACAAATGTAACAATATTTTTGTAAAATCCGCCGTTATGAAGTATTAATCCGCATTTTTTACAGTTATAAATCAAATCGCCCTTTAAACCTTCCGAAAGGACTTTCCCGCACAAATCTCTATTAGGAGTGATACCGTCTTCACAGACAAGCTCTGCACGTAAAGCAAGACCTAAACCTCCGACTTCCCCAATACATTTGTGACGTTTTTGTATTTCCTTTAATCCATCTAAAAAATATTTTCCTTTTTCGGGTACCATCACATCAAAATTTTCTTCCTCTATCATTTTCATAACTTCATATCCTGCACGTGTACCGATTGGGTTTGAACAAAATGTTGAATGTGCGGAGCCCGGAGGAAATTTTTCAGGAGAAATATATTTTTCCTTAGCCCAAAATCCGGACAAAGGATTCATTCCGTTTGTCAAAGATTTTGCAAAACATATTACATCAGGCGTCACTCCATAATTTTCTATAGCCCAAAGCTTACCTGTTCGATAAAATCCCATCTGAATTTCATCATCAATGAACATAATTCCGTATTTATCGAGGATTTTTTTTAATTCTTGAAAATATCCCGCAGGAGCGTTGATATACCCGCCCGTTCCCAAAACAGGTTCGCCAATGAAAGCTTTATACTCTGTTTCATTGTCGGAAGGATTACAAAAACCTTTGTATTCGCTGTCAAATTGACGCTCAAAATGTTTTAAACAATAAAAATCACAACTGTCACATTTTTTATCAAAAGGACATCTAAAACAGTACGGAAACGGAATAAAATGTGCTTTGTCACCGTAATGACCGTATTTTTCACGATATTTAAAATTTGAAGATATTGCGGTCGTTGCAATTGTTTTGCCGTGATATCCGCCTTGAAAGGCAAAGAAACTGTTTCTGTGCGTGTTTGCACGGACTAATTTTATCATATCTTCAACAGCTTGTGCCCCGCCAACATTAAAATTAACCCTGCCTTCTTCCCCAAACCTTACTTCGCAAGCTTTACAAAGTTTTTCGGACAATAAAACTTTGTACTTATGCACATATTTTGGTGTGATTTGCGGCAATGTATTCATTTGGTCAATTACCGCATCTGTAATTCTTCTGTTGTTATAGCCGAAATTTGCGGCAGAAAAATACATTTGCATATCAAGATAAGGAGTACCTTTAAAATCATACATAAAGGCACCGTTACAAGAATGAAAGACCTTCGGATTTTTCGAATAATGAACAGTATCACCAAAAGAACAGTATTTGCTATCTTTTTTCAATAATTCTTCATCAGTTACAGTGCCGTCATTAATCGTTAAAAATGTCATTTTTTAAAACCTCTTCAAAATCGGTATATTTTATACAGGGAATTTTATTGTTTTGGCAATATTCAAAAAGTCTTTTCTTTGCAAATAATAAATCGACTTTTGATGACGGACAAAAATCAGAAGCACCATCTCCAATGTAAATTATTTTTTTATAAGATTTTTTGAACTTTTTAACAAATGCACATTTACAAGTACCTGCACCTCGTACACAATCTGTACTTTTATTAGGAAATTCAATAATAAAATCCCCTTTGTTAAATTCAAAATGATTTGAATAAATTTCAATATCATTTATATCCAATGTATCCAATACCCTGCGAATAAAATACTCAAATCCGTCACTTATGATAACGAGCTTTATTCCTTTTTCTTTGCAAAAAAGATAAAATTTTTCAAAATGGTCGTCAATTTCTACAGTTTCAAAAAAATTATCAAACTTATCTTGTGTAATATTTTTTATAGTCCGAAATTGAAGTTCCATCGCATCACAGGTCGATATTTTACCTGCAATCCAATCATCTTCAACATCTTGCCAACTCTTGTCCGCAAAATTATCTAAAAAATCATTAATCGTATCTTTTTTTGTGATTGTTCCGTCAAAATCACAAACAACTATCATCTCGTTTTTCATTGCACGATTTTAGCAAGAATGGCTTGATTATGCAATTCCAACTGACTTAGGTCACATGGGTAATATTAATATTACCATTTATGATTTGCGTTCGCCTTCACCATCGTCAATAACACGAATGTCTTGCGGAACGACCAATTTATAACCTTTTTCCCTAACACCCGCAAGCAAGCAATCATTTGCGGTTTCGCCAAGATGGATAAATTCACCGTCAAGTTTTTTTACATCTTCAATAATTGTTTTATCAAACAACTTCTGAGTTACGGCAGTTTTATACGTTTTAGAAAAATCAATTGGCTGATATTCACCGTTTTCATCCATAATTTTAATATGTTTTGCAACTTCATTCATATCGGTATTGCCGGCATTTTGCAATCTTATAATTGCTCCTCTGTCCATTTGCAACCCTGACCAACCCATAAGAACATTTCTTGTCTTATTTTCATTGTTTTCTCTGACGTTTTGGTCAACCATTTTAGCAATCGCTTCACCGGGGAAACTGCCAACTCTGATTTTTGCTTCTTTTTCAATTAAACCGCTCATCAAATCCATCAACTGCATATTTGTTACAGGATTTTCCTTATCAACTTGCAATTCCGAACGAAACGCAGATGTATTCATCATAAATAATTGTGTATCGGGAACTTTTGTTCTGATATGAGAAATAATTGTATCCGTAACAAGTTTTTCAAGCGGATTATCGGCAAATCTGATGTTGTCAACTTTTAATCTGTCACTGCCTGCAGGATCGGTAATTTCAACAAGACCTTTTGTATCCTCTGCAAAAGTTTCTTCAAATTGTTTTTTGAATATCGCATCTTGTTCTTCAAGTTTTACATACAATGTTTTTGAATTAAAAGAATACTTTCCGTCATCATCAAAATGAACATTTACGGCATCCATTAATTTAGCATTTTCGGAAAGTGAGCAAACAACGGTTTCTTTCCCCGTTTTTGCACTTGTGAAAACAGATGTTTCATCCTTGTGGTCGTGACCGTTCAAAACCAAATCTAAATCACAATTATTACAAAGCATTTGAACAACACGTTGCCCCGCATGATTTAACAGCATTACGGGAGAATCGGGGTTTTCTTCCTTAAACTTTGCAATTTCTTCGTTAAATTGTTTATAAGTTTCCTTTAAATCACTTTCTTCAAGCTTAACTTCTTTTTTACGATTTCTGTCAAGAATATCTAAATTGTTAATTAATCCGTTGCAATAATAATCCATATTAGGACAAATCATACCCAACACAAGCATTTTGTGAACTTTATCGGGGTCTTTGTCATCAGGAACTTCAAGAATAGTTGAAGATGTAATTTTCTTTTGAGCTTCAGGCTCAAGGCTTGTCACTGATTTTGAATTTTCGACGTTAACGTTTGTCATAACGGTCGTCATATCACATTTTTTAGTTTTGTCGAAGAGAAAAGAATCTCCACCTTCAAGACAGTGGTTCCCCGGGGTATAAAGTGTCGTAAGGTTGCCCAATCCGGACTTCATTCTGTCTATCATATCGCCTAAAAATTTGCCTTGCATATCGCCAATTGTTTCTTTAAAAGACAAATAGCCCTTTCTCGTCGGGTTCATAAACCAATCACCGACAACTGCAAGAACGTTTTTGTTACTCGGATTATTTCCGTCAGGGTGAATTTGATCCTTATTTTTTTCATAAGTATCTTGAATTGCCGCACATTTGTCAATCTGCCCGTGAGTGTCACTCAAAGCGGCAATATTAATGTTTGCTTGACCAAAACTAACTTGATTTTTTACACTGTTCTTAATGAAAAGATTTTTATTTGTATTATTCGAAATATCAGCCATAATTCACCCTTATAAACACTTGGTAAGAATAAAACACAACAAAAAAAATATTTGCTATTTATTTTACCAATTTTATCATAATTTTGCAAAATGTTAACATAATAAGCAATTTTTATTTAAATAAACTCTATGTTTTGTGCTAATATAAAAAACATCTTATAAGAAGGAAAAAAATATGGACATTACAAATTCAATAAGTAAATTTTTCAAGTTTGATGAATTAAAAACAAATCTTAAAACAGAAATCATTGCCGGCATAACTACATTTGCAACTCTTGCATATATTATGATTGTTATTCCTAATATTTTAGGCGGAATTGGTATGCCGCAAGAAGCTGTCACGGCAACTATTATTTATATGGCATTTATCGGATGTATGTTAATGGGTTTGGTCGCAAACAGACCCTTTGCGGCGGCTCCGTTGCTTGCGGAATACGTATTTCTCGCATATACAATCGTACCGATGTTCGGTGAAGGAGAATGGCAAAAAGCATTCGGTGCGGTTGCCGTTGCGGCTGTTTTATTATTTATTTTGACAATATGTAATGTCAGAGAGTGGCTCGTAAATTGTTTACCGGCAAGCTTGAAATTTGCTTATACGGCAGGTTTAGGTTTATACCTTGCATTTATCGGATTTAAAGGAGCCGGAATTGTTAACGTTTCCGATAACCTTACAATCGGTAACTTATGGGACATAAACACATTGCTTGCCATTGCGGGAATTTTGATTATCGGAATTTTGATGGTAAAAGGGGTCAAAGTTGCAATGTTGGCAGGCTTAATCGGGGTTACAATTTTGGCATTAATTTTCGGTCAATCAACAGTTCCCGAAAATCTTGTTTCGGCTCCCGCAAGTGTTGCACCTTTGTTCTTAAAAGCTGATGTTGCAGGTGTTTTAAACGTTGAATCAATTCCGATTATATTTATAATACTCGTTTTAATGTTCGTTGATACAATGGGAACAATTATCGGTGTTTCCACGAAAGCAGGATTTTTAGACGAAAAAGGAAATCTTCCTAATATTAAAAAAGCGATGATTTGTGACTCAACTGCAACTTTAATTGCATCGTCAATGTGTGCAATTACATCGGGCGTGTATATTGAATCAACGACGGGTGTAGCAGCAGGCGGACGCTCGGGTTTAACGGCAATTATAACAGGTTGTTTATTCTTAACGGGATTGTTTTTCACACCTGTATTCGGTATGATTCCATCTTCTGCTTGCAACGCTGTTTTAGTCATTATAGGTATATTAATGATGGCTAACATTAAAATGATTGATTTTGATGATATGTCGGAAGGCATTGCTGCTGCAATTACTATATTTTTGATGGCATTTTCATCAAACATAGGTGTAGCTGTTGCTTGCGGTTTCATTCTTTACCCGATTATGAAACTTATTGCGGGCAAAGGAAAAGAACTTAACATACCCGTTTGGATACTGTTTGTTGCATCTTGCATATTCTTTGCTCTTTATAAATTCTAATAAAAAGGCTTAACGTATGATTGAAAGAAAAGGCGTAAAAAATATCATTTTCGTTGTTATTGCAATTCTTTTTGTAATTTTTATAGCAAAAATTCAAGACATTGCAATTATGTTTTTTGCCTCGTACGTAATTGCCTGTTCGTTGGAGCCGATTGTAAAAAAGCTTACTAATAAGATGACAAGACAACAAGCGTCATTATTAACATTGCTGAGCACATTAACAATTATCGGGATTTTCTTAATTCCGGTCATTATTCTTGCATCAAGTGAAATTAAAACATTTGCCGTTTCTTTTCCTCAATACATAGATAAAATTACGGTCGGATTAAAAAACATTCATTTTTTAACACAAACACCGCTTGCAAACATAGACTTCAATAAAATAACAGAGTCTGCGGCGGGAGTTACATCAGATTTCATTGAGCACTCAATAAACATAATCAAAGGATTAAGTTCCGCCGTCGTATATTTTATCATTTCTATTTTGATAATTTATTATTTCTTGGCGGATAAGGATATTATAAGAAAAAACACACTTCGTCTTTTTCCTAATCATTTAAGAAAAAGAGCTGATGAGATAATCAACATAATCTCAGACAAAATCGGAGGATATGTATCGGGACAGTTAGTTGCGGTTTCGAGTGTCGGAATTATTATGGCAATCGGACTTTTATTATTAAAAGTAGATTATGCACTGTTATTAGCCTTGATAACGGCAGTTTTAGATTTCATACCCGTTGTAGGTCCCGCAATCGGGCTTTGTATATGCCTTATTGCTTGTTATGATGCAGGCTCAAAAATCATCATAGGAATTATTATTACTTTTGCTGCGGCTCAAATTATTGAAAATAACCTTGTACGACCTTTTGTTTTCAGTAAATTATTAAATCTTCACCCAATATTAATTTTTCTGTCATTGTTTTTAACAGCCAAATATATGGGAATTTTAGGGGTTGTATTTGCACCTGCAATTGCTGCAACTATTTGTGTTTTGATAGAAGAACTTTACATGAAAAATTTAGATTAATTTTCTGAAAAGACTTATCATTTCAGATAGTCTTCAAATTTTTTATTTACGGCAAACTTGTAACCGCAACCATCTAAGGGTACACCTCCGTCGTATACGAATTTTTGATTAATTTTCGGATAGAGTCTGCAATTGATTGAGCGAAATTTGTAAGAACCGCACGAACCGTCATCATTCAAAGCTTTACAACGAAAAAGAAGCTCACCGTTTTCGCCTTTACCGTTTATCTCAAAGCTTCGGTATTTTTTATCAAATTTTTGCATTCTTAAAAACTCTTCTTCGCTTGTTACAATATGTTTGCCTACAAAGAAGGTAATATTTTTACAACAGGTACCGCATTTTTTGCAACTTCCCGTAACAATAAATCTTGACGAAGTAATTTTTTGAAAGAAAAATTTTATTTTTTCAAAAAAAACTTTTACCATTATTCAACCCAAAAATCTTGTCTTGCAAGACACTTATCGGGACGTCTGAGTTCAAATACCTGCATAATATAAAGTCCGGGGCCTGTCATAACTATATAATCTGTGTAATATTTTTTAGTATTGTCAATCGGGACATTGATTCCGTATTTGTATGAATAACCAAGTGACGGAGCCTTCGTATTTTTAGAAAAAACTTGAATTTTTAATGCGGTATCCTTAAAACCTTTATTTGAAAGAACAGCGTAATAAATACGTTGGTTTGCCTTAAACCGATGTTCATACTCCAAATAATTTTGTGAATTAAAGGGCTCGGACTTGAGCATAATAACAGCATCATCCGAGCATCCCGTCATAAAAATTGCAGAAAATAAAATCGAAGTTAAGATAAAAAATTTTTTCATTCTTTAACCGTAATTTTTTTCTTCAAGGCATTTACCGTTGATTTGACTGAATTTTGAATACCTTTGTCAGTCGAAAGCTCGATAAATTTTTCATAATTTGCAATAGCTTCTTGATAATTTTCGGCTTTTTCATATTCAATACCGAGTGCATAATATGCATAAGCATACTGTTCATTGAGCTCTACAGCTTTTTTGTAGCTTGCAACAGCTTCATTATTTTTGCCCAAATCAGAATAACAAAGTCCTGCATTAAAGTACGCATCAACGTTATTTGCATCTTTTTCGATTGCTTTTTGATAATATTCCAAAGCCTTTTCATTATCTGAAAGTTGCTTATAGCAATTTCCCGTTTTAATCAACAAAGAAATATTGTTTGCATCTAATTCAAGAGCTTTTTCAAATTGATGTTTTGCACTTGTAAAATTTTTACCGTCATAATATTGTTCCCCAAGTGCAATCAAAGAGCTTGCTTTTTCTTCTTTCGTAACATTTTCGGAATTTACGATGTTTTCGGTTACTTTTTGAGCATCTTCAGTCTTTTTATATTTCAGCAAAACTTTTGCATAAGCTGTCGAAATATTTTTATCATCAGGGTCAATTTCCATTGCTTTTTCATAACTTTCAATTACTCTTGAGCCTGAACCAAGCTTATCATAAGCGTTTGCCATATTAACATAAATTTCCGAATTATTTGCATCAATATCTGCAGCTTTTTCAAAATTCACAATAGCTTTACGATAATTTTCAGCAATTACAAGATTTTTACCATTAGCAAGATAAGCTTGAGAAAGATATAATTTTATATTATCTTCCGGTTGTTCAGCATATAAAGCGGTATAAATATCGATAGCTTCCTTATAATTTTGTTGAGCTTGAAGGGCAAGAGCCTTGTTAAATCTCAAAGTTCTGTCTTTCGGCAAAGAAGTCAACAACTCATCGTACAATTGAACAGCGTGAGTGTAGTCTTTTTTGAAATGATAACATTTAGCAAGCTCTGCTTTGAAATCCTCATTATCTTTAGCAATTTCCATACCTTTTGTAAAACTGTCAATTGCTTCATCGTATTTCTTTTCTTTTGAATAAATTATACCCAAATTAAAATAAGCATGCGGGTCATCGGGTTTTAAGGATATGTATTTAACATACTGAGCTTTAGCCTTATCATCCTGCCCTAAAGCAATCAGTGCATCAGCATATTCAATTGTAATATCAGCTGAATCAGGCTCAATCTTAAGGGCTTTCTCAAACATTGCAAGTGCATCCGTTCCGTCGCCGGTTCTTTGCATTACAATACCCAAATTTGCAATAGAAGCTGCATCATCTTTGTTTAAATCGACAGCTTTTTCTAAGATTGCTCTTGCATCATTCCATTCGGAATCTTTAACAAGAGAAAGTCCGTATTGTGCATACTCATTGAAGCTTTCCGGATGCTTTTCCATTGTGATTTTGAACTGTTCATTGGCTTTTTTGTAATCACCCAATTCTATATAAGCCGATGCAAGGTTTTTGCGTGCATCAACGTGATTTGGATAGTTAACCAAAAATACATTATAATTTTCAACGGCATTTTTGTAATCTTTTAAAATATATTGAATATTTGCAAGATTTAAATAATTGTACTTGTAGCTTGGTGTCAACTGCAAAACGTATTTGTATGCTTCAAGTGCATTTTTATAGTCTTTTTTCTGTTGCAAAATCTGCCCGATAGCAAGGTATAAAAAAGAATCATCAGGTCTTAACTGAGCAGCCTTTTTATATGCGGCAAGTGCATTATCCCACTCACCGATATTTTGATATAAACCTGCAAGTTTCGTATAATAAAGTGCGTTGTCACTTTTCAAATCAATCGCACGTTTCATTTTTTCAATTGCACCGTTAAAGTCACCTTTATCTTCATTTGTGCAAGCTTGTATATAATATGCTTGTGCGGGATAGCTTTCAACCTTTGCGGCATTTGCCGGAAGTGCCATTCCTGCAGCTAAAATAATTGCGGTAGTCAAAACTCTTTTAA
Source organism: uncultured Muribaculaceae bacterium (assembly GCA_964579375.1). Classification (GTDB taxonomy): domain Bacteria; phylum Cyanobacteriota; class Vampirovibrionia; order Gastranaerophilales; family Gastranaerophilaceae; genus RUG841. The sequence continues at coordinate 30,336 of CAZOGS010000002.1, read as the reverse complement.
TTGTCCTGCCCTCCATGACTGTAATAACTTTAATAATTATATACTTTGGCTATTTTAAAATCAAATTGTTAATAAAACTATTCTTCATACAAATCTTCGTTGAAATTGCGATGATGTTTTTTCTCTTCACGTTCTGTCAATTTTAAATATGTACGATAGTTAAATTCTCCGCCAAGCAAGATAATCATTGCCGTATAGTAAAGCCAAACCATCATAATTACAAACGCACCGACAGTCCCGAATACCCTGTTATAAGTATTTAATCTGTCTAAGTACAACGAAAACGTCCATGAACCAAGTAACCAAAAACAACTAAAGAACAATGTTCCGACGAGTGCGGCTTTTCTTTTTACCCATTCATTGCCTTTAATATCGGGCAAAATATAATAACTGAAGTAACTTGTAAAATACAATACTAAAAAGGATAACGGCCATCTTAAAATCATAATTATGTGGTAAGTTAAATTTGAAATGTGGAATAAATCAAAAGCAATACTCATGATTATTTTTCCGAGCAAAATCATATTTACTGTCAAAAACAAAACTATGACATTAAGAAAAACCATCAAGACAGACAAAATTCTTGTATAAATAAAAGGTCTTGTTTCATCTGTTTGAAAAGCTCTGTTAAGTCCTTTCATAATTGAAGCAACGGCGTTAGAAGAGAGTGCAATCGTGACGAAGAAACAAATTACAGCCATAATTCCGCCGTGTTTAAAAACAGTAACCTGAGCCAAAGTACTTACAATTAAATTTGAAACATCACTCGGAGCGACTTGTGTCAAGGCAGAAAGAACATATCCGTTCAAAGAACTTCTTCCGAGCCATGCATAAACGGACATTGCAAAAAGCAAAAACGGAAACAATCCCAAAATGAACATAAAAGCCATTTCGGCTGCCATTCCGGGATAATCGGCATCAATCATTTTGTTAATGATACTTTCGATATATCGAACAGTCGGAGTTGAACGGGTTTTTCTGATAAAATCATCAAAAATCATACGAAAACTCCTCTTTGATGGCATCAAGCAATTTATTTAATGCGATATTATAATTTTTCTTAATTGTACAGCCTGCAGCCTTAGAATGACCGCCGCCGTTGAATTTTTGTGCAATTTTACTTATATCGGAGTTTTCGCTTCTTAAACTTACTTTAGAACAGCCATCTTCTGTTTCTTTAATCACGAAAGCAATATCAACAGAATTAACCTGTCTTAAAATTTCCACAATGCCGTCAGTGTGTTCATTTAGGGCTTTATTTTTTTTCATGTCATCGAGAGTAATAATTGTGTATGCGATTTTTCCGTTTGCGATAAATTGTGATTTTGAAACTGCACATGCACTTAATCTCACTGTTTCAACAGGCTTTGATTCGTAACAACAACGGTAAAGCAAAGACGGACTTATTCCGTACTGCATCAAATCGGCAACCGCAAGAAATGTTTCTGCTGTCGTATTGTCAAATTTAAATCCGCCCGTATCGGTCAAAATAGCAACATACAGGGAATTTGCAATATCTCTGTCAAACTTCCAACCGGCTTCTTTTGCAAAATTCAAAAGCACTTCTCCTGCCGAGCTTTTTTCACCGTAAACATAGTTATATTGAGCATACATAGGATTAGTTTTATGATGATCAATATTTATTGTAACCTTTGCCCCGTCAAAAAGAGGAATTGCTGAAGCCAAACGGTCTTTTGCCGCACAATCAATTGCAATTACCGTATCAAAAACCTGATTTTTTACACTTTCCGGAGTTTTATAATGTTCAATATTCGGCAAAAATTCATACAACTGCGGAACTTTTGAAATTACACACAAAACAGCTTCTTTTCCGTATTCATTTTTTATAAATGAAAAAAGTGCCGATGCCGCCCCAATACAATCACCGTCAGGGTTTACATGGGTGATAACGAGTATTTTTTCACCTTTTTCTATTAATGCTGAAATTTCTTTAGCTGTATTGTTCTTTTTCATAATTAATCCGATTTTTTAATATATTATCATAAAAAATCGAGAGAGGAAAATCTGTTAAGTTATTGAAGCAAAATTATTTGTTAAGAATATTCAACAGACCGTTTTTTGTATTTATCTTTTATCTGTTTATATTTGGCAAGAAGTGCCTGTTTATTCTCAAATGCTGTAAAATCCGATACAGTATTTTTTAAAACAAATTTTGCGGAATCATAATACTCAAGCAAGATATTTTCTTTTTCACACTGATATTTCATATAATCAATTAAAAATCGTATGTTAGGAACTTTAAATTTATATTTATTACAATATTGAGATTCCGCATCTATTACAATTGTTTTAATTTTTGAGGATTTAACCGTTTTAACAAAGGCATCAATTTCCTTGATATCATCATTATAATGAGGAACAATAATCATTTTCGCCTGAACAAAATTAGCCTCATCAAAAGATGCATAGTTTTTAAGATTATTCCAAACATCGTTAAAATGCAGATTTCGCTTGATTTTTTTATATGTTCTCTCAATTCCCGTATCGGGTGAAACACAAAGTGTTACTAATCCTTTAGATATGCCTGTTTCAATTGTTTTTGAATATTTTATTCCCGACGAATGAATACGAATTTTCACCCCTTTATTCAAAAAAAGTGTCAATAATTCCTCAAACTCAGGCAACAAAGTCGGTTCACCGCCTTGAAAAGTTATTTCACCGCCGACTTCAAATTTTTTTTCATTAAATAAATTTTGTATCAAAGGAAGAACATTGAAATAAAAATCACCGCCATTGCGTTCTTCTCCGCAATATATGCACTTTGAGTTACATAAATTCCAATGGTCAAAATTTATACAGGAAATATAATCGTCATCATTTGAAAAATCCAAATCATCTCTCAAATACAAACAACCCTTACATTTTGAAGGATTGGCAATTTTTTCGGCAAAAAATTTTCTTTTTAGTGAAAAAAGTTTATCCAAATCGAGATTTTCGTCTTTTTGGATTTGCATGATAAACGGATGCCCATAAGTTCCTTCATTTCGCTCAACACAACAATCACAAATTGTGTCTTTGCAAATATTTATACCGTGTAAAAGGTTTGGACAATCCATAAATATCTCCGTTAAAAAAATTATAATTAACATTGAAAAAATTAGCAATCTTTAAAGCTGCATAAAATACAAACTTTTGTAAAAAATGGAACAGAGTGAAAAAACCTATTCACAAAATCGCTTTTTTGCCGTATTATATCTAACATATAGAAAATAGGGATTAAAATATTGTTTCAAAAATTCACGGAAAAGGCAATTACAGCGGTAAAAGATGCACAAATTTCAGCAATTGAATTAGGGCATAAAAAGATTTATCCTGAACATTTATTGTGGGCTTTAAGCAAAAAGACAACGGAATTAGGGGCAAAAATTCTTAAAATGAATCACGCTTCTCCCGAAAAAATAAAAGAGGCACTCGTTGAGCTTTTGAAAGATAAAGAAATAAAAATCCCCGCAACAAGCGTACTTTTCAGTGACAGAATAAGAAAAGTTTTTCAGAAAGCGGATGAAATAGCTTCGGAAAACGGAAACGGTTTTGTAAAAACAGAACATCTTTTTTATGTGTTGCTTTGTGATGAAGCAGGTTTGACTCCACTTTTCAATTTGTTGTATCTCGACAAAGAAAAAGTTCGTGACATTATGAAAAAAATTGTCGAGAAAAAATCAAAGCAAAAGGAAAAACACCCCGAAGGCTTCGAACAAAAGGAAGTAGACGAAAAATACAATCATATTTTATCTCTCGTAAAAGACCCCGATTCAGCGGCAATTTTCAGCAAAGCAGTGGCAAAATTGACGACGTCGGAATACGAAATTTTAGGCACGGAACAAATTATGCTCTCTATTTTAGAGGATAATTCGGGTGATTTGTCGGAAACATTGGAAAATGCGGGTATCACATACGATAAATTTTCAGACAGATTGAAACAAATTACCTCAAGACTTGCAGAATATGAGGATAAACAAATTATTTTCACCCCGAATGCACTTACGGCTCTTGTCAAAGCATCAGAAACGGCAAGAGAATTAGGAAGCACGGCAGTTCGTCCCGAACACGTAGTTTTAGGTATACTAAAATCTAAAAAAGGTATTGCATACAATATTTTAAAAGACCTTTACCCGAACGATAAACTTTCCGAGCAGATTTTAAGACCGCTCGAAAAGCAAATGAACGAAACGCCTGTCATATTGAGATTTGCAAACCAAGAAGCAAGAAGAATGGGAAGAAATACGGTCGGAACAGAGCTTATCTTGCTCGGAATTATGCTACAAGGAAGCGGAGTCGG
>CAZOGS010000002.1:0-25936 GCA_964579375.1 uncultured Muribaculaceae bacterium | reverse complement strand
AAACAAGGTATTATAAACAAAGTTCAAGGCAATGATTAGAAGAAATTATAAAATTGAGCTTTTGGCACCTGCAAAAGATAAGCAAACGGCAATTTCTGCCATAAATGCGGGTGCTGATGCAGTTTACATAGGTTTTTTAAAATTCGGAGCAAGAAAACAAGCAGGTAATTCACTTGACGATATTAAAGATCTCATTGAATATGCAAATGTTTTTCGTGTAAAAATTTATGTTACTTTAAATACTATATATAAAGATGAAGAGATTGAAGAGGTCGTTAAAACGATTTATGACCTTTACCAAATTGGTGTTTCCGGAATTATTATCCAAGATATGGGGCTTTTGGAATACAAATTACCCCCTATAAAAATTTTTGCAAGCACACAATGTCACAACAATACTTTGGATAAAGTTAAATTTCTCGAAAAAACAGGTTTTGACAGGGTAATTTTGCCGAGAGAATTTTCCCTCGCCGAAATCAAAAACATTACAGACAATACAGATATAGAAATTGAAACATTTATTCATGGTGCCTTATGCGTATCATACAGCGGTCAATGTTATTTGAGCCATTCCATCGGCGGAAGAAGTGCAAACCGTGGAGAATGTGCACAACCATGCCGAAAAAAATATTCTCTTTTCTCAAATGACGGTCAAATCATCGAAAAAGACAAATATCTTTTGAGCTTAAAAGACTTAAATCTTTCGGAGAGAATTGAAGATTTAATCAATGCGGGAGTAACTTCATTCAAAATTGAAGGAAGATTGAAAGATGAATGTTATGTGAGAAACGTTGTGGCTTTCTACAGACAAAAAATTGACGAAGTTTTAGAAAAAAATAACCTTCAAAAATCATCAACAGGCTTTTCGACACCCGATTTTGAACCAAATCTCTCAAAATCATTTAACAGAGGATTTACGGAATTTTTTATCGACGGACAAAGAAAAAATTTTTGCACTAAAAACTACTCAAAATCAATCGGTGAGTATATCGGAACAGTCACAAACACAGCAAAAAATTATTTTTCAATAAAAGGATTAAATCTTAATAACGGCGACGGTATTTGTTTTCTTAACGAAAATGAAGAACTTGTCGGGACACAAATCCAAAAAGTTGAGAACGGAAAAATTTTCCCAAAATCAATGAAAGATATCAAAAAAGGAACTAAAATTTACAGAAATTCCGACGTAAATTTTGACAAACTCCTCTTGAAAAGAGAAATTTCAAGAAAAATCCCGCTAAATGCGAATGTCACAATTTGTTCAAATAAAATATCTTTAACGTTAACGGATGAAGAAAAAATTTCCGTAACGGAAACTTTAAATGAAAATTTTGAGCTTGCACAAAATCCTCAAAAAACAAAAGAAACAATAAAAAATCAGATATCAAAAACGGGAACTACAGAATTTGATATAAAAAATATATCCATAAAATCGGATAATGATTATTTTATAAGGGCAACTGTTTTAAACGACCTCAGACGCACTGCCGTAAACGCTTTAAGAGAAGAAAGAAAAAATCTGTTCGTCCGTGATAACAGAACAAAAGAGCTTATAACTACAGAATATCCCGTTAAACTTCTCGATTATTCCGCAAATGTATATAATAAAAATGCAAAAGAATTTTACGAAAGAAGAAATGCAAATGTTACCGAATATGCGGCGGAAAGTCAGGAACATTTAAGCGATAAAACACTTATGACAACAAAACATTGCATAAAATATACACTCGGTTTATGCAAAAAATATTACAAAGATGTAAAAAATTATAAAGAACCGTTAATTTTAACTGATGAAGTAAATAAAAAATATATACTTGAATTTGATTGTCGAAATTGTATTATGTCGGTTAAATCCAGTCATGGTGCATGTTAAGCATGTTACGTAATGTAACAATATTTCAAAAACATGCACATTGTGAGTACAAAATGTTTTTATATACATGTGTGTAGTAATATGCACAAAGGTGCGATTAGAAGAAAAGGAAAGAAAATTATGGGATTAGTTGATGCTTTAAGAAACGGTAAAGTAGAGTATACCGGTAACAAATCGAGTAACGTAAAAATTGAACTTGGTGACGGGAATGCCAATATTAACGTTCGAGGCAACAACGTAAACATTACGACGGGAACGGGTAATCAAAATGTTGTTGTTCTCGGTAATGACGTAGATATTAAATTAGACCAAAATGCACTTTCGGATTGGGATTCAAGTCTTGATAAAGATACAGTCGCAGTTGTTAGTGACAAAGGCAATGTAAAAATCGACACGGGTGACGGTAATGACACAGCGATTGCCGTTGCAGACAATGTAAATATTAACATGGGTAAAGGTGATCACTTAGTTGCGTTCTGGGGCGACGATGTAAAAATGAAACTCGGCGACGGTGATAACGGCGTTTACACAATGGATAAAATGATTGCTCTCGGCGGAATTGATGAATCCACAACAATTTTAGGAGAAGCAGTCGGTAAAGCTGCAGTTGAAGCTGTAGAAGTTGATACATTGGAATTTACAAATGTATTAAAAGATATTACAACGAACTCAGGTACGGATAAGACTACATTCTTTAATGAAATAAAGAATAAGTACAATCTTGATGCATCTAACATGAAAGAACTTGAAACACTGTATGATAACGGAGAATTATTCAAAGAATTCAAATCCGGTGTTCCTCAATATGCAATTGTTCAATCAGTAACGCAAAAGAATGCTGACGGAACGGCTAAATATGTAATTGCGAAAGTTGACTCATCAAGCGGTGATTACATTCACACAAGAGGATGGAAAGACGGCAAATTTACTGAATGTATTGCAACAAAACAAGCTGGTGTTTCATCTTATACAGAACAACAAACAGTTACACGTGAAGTTACAACTCAACACGGATATAGAATTGACGGTACGAAAAACCTTGAAATTGACTTTGGTAACGGTGAAGTTAACAACATCAATGTTACTTCGACAGGTAAAGTCAGAATTGAAGGCGGAGATTACTCGAAAGAAAACAATATCCAAATTGATGCTGAAGCGATTGCAGTTGATAATCCCGAAACTGAAGTTACAAAAACAACTTCACCGGCAAGAAAAATTTCTTGGGGTACCAACGTCGGTTCAACATATACTTCACCTATTATCGTTGACTTTAACAGAGATGGTAAAGTTTCTGCAACATCAGGTAACACAGGTGTTGACGTTGACGGAAACGGTATCGCAGACGGTGCTGCAACCGGCGGTGATAAGATGCTTGCAATGAGCGATTTGAACGGAAACGGCAGTATCGACGGTTCAGAAGTATTCGGTGACCAAACTGTCAGCCCGTTCACAGGTGAAAAAATCAACGCAGCAAACGGTTTTGAAGCATTGAAAGTTATTGCTCAACAAGCTGAACAGTATACAGGTACTAAGTGCTACAGCAACGGTCAAGTTGATTTACAAGCTTTGAAAGCGGCTTTGGCAACAGTAGGTGTTAACCTCGGCTTCATCAGCGAAAATAACACAACAGAACTTGAAGATCTCGCTCACGTAGCAGCATTGAATGTTGATGATTACTCGGAAGTTGATGCAACGGGTGATGCTCAACACAGACAACAAGGTTCATATGTAGATACAGACGGAAATACTTACGGTGCGGATGACGTATGGTTCAAAAATCGTACTAAAGCTGATAACATTCTTGAAAGACTTAAGAACAACTAATCGTACAGAAAAAATAAAAGCTCTCACGAAAGTGGGAGCTTTTTTAATGCAAAAAAACTGCATTCATGATATAAAGTTAAAAGGAAGTTAAAAGAAAAGATTTTATATGGGATTTTTTATTCAAACATTATTAATCGGTATAGGATTGTCCATGGATGCCTTTGCGGTTTCGGTATGCAAGGGACTCGGAATGAGTAAATTGAATAAAAAACAGATGCTTATTATAGCTTCATATTTTGGCGGATTTCAAGCACTTATGCCATTTTTAGGATGGTTGGCAGGAGCAAAATTTTCGACATATGTTTCGCAGTATGCACATTGGATTGCATTTACTCTTCTTGCAATAATCGGCGGAAAAATGATAAAAGAAGCTTTGTCAGAAAATGAAGATTGTTGCGAGGGCGGTGAAAAAGACAAAAAACTTTCTCTCAAAGAATTGTTTTTGCTTGCCGTTGCAACAAGTATTGATGCACTTGCAGTCGGTATTTCTTTTGCATTTTTAGGGGTACCGATTATGGAATCCATTGTCATAATCGGTATAACGACTTTTTTACTTTCAATTGCAGGTGTTATATTAGGCAATTTGTTTGGTGCCAAATACAAAAACAAAGCTGAATTTGCCGGCGGATTAATCCTCATTGCAATAGGCATAAAAATAGTTCTCGAACAATATATGACCGTTGCTTTATAAAATACTTTAACATAGCAAAAAGCCCGACTGTTTAAGTAATCGGGCTTTTATTTTTGAATTATTCAAAGTTATTTGTAATTCCGTATAGATATTCAATAATTTGTTCAAAATATGGAATTGAAACAGAACCGTTTACAATTATATCCCACTTATGTTTGTGAGGAAGAATGTATTTTTCCGAAGCTTCTCTGATATATTTCAATTGTTTGAGAGCATTTTCTCTATTTTGGTTACGAGAAGCCGCACGAACCAAAAAGCGTTCTTCTTGTTCCTGTCTGTCAATATCGATATAAATTTTGATATCAAACAGGTCATAAACATTATCATACATAGCCGCTAAGCCTTCAACCGCAATAATTTTTTGAGATTTTGCAGGCAAAGACTTCGGAATATTGACCCCTGTTCCGTTAATCAAATATTGAGGTGTCATAACGTCGTGCCCTTCAGCAAGCATTCTCAAATCTTCTTTGAGTTGGTCTGTCATAAAGTTGCTCGGAGCATCAAGGTCATAACCCGATTCCAAAAACTTATCAAACCCGCCATATTGTTTAATCAAATCTGAAATATCATTAAAATAATTATCGGTACTGATGATTTGAACAGGCAGACCATATTTATCAACTGACTTTTTAATATGCTTACAAATTGTGGTTTTACCGCTTGCAGATTCCCCGCAAATCCCAATCATAATTCTTTTTTCGGGATTTTCGATAATACGTTTTGTAAATCTTGGTACAAAATCATCTTTAACTCTTTTGAAAAATGGCGTTTCGGCGTCTTTATCAATATTTAAAATATATTCAAACTCTTTTTGTAAGAAATATGCCAAAATACCTCGTCCTTCTTTTGAAGAAAAATCCGGTTTCTTAATTTTTTGAGTCTGTTTATTACTTAATTTCATATTCTCATCTTCCGTTATTCATAAATTACTGAACTGTTTCCTGATGCTTGAATTGCATTTCGTATAAGTGTCTGTATTCACCGTTTTGAATAGTCATTAGCTCATCGTGTGTTCCTGCTTCTAACAACTCTCCATCTTTTATTACTATTATTCTATCCGCATTTTGAATTGTTGACAACCTATGAGCAATAACAAAAACGGTCTTATTACTCATCAAATTATCAAGAGCCTTTTGAACAATTGCTTCAGACTCATTATCCAAAGCTGAAGTAGCTTCATCAAGAATAATTATAGGAGCATCTTTTATCATTGCTCTTGCAATTGCTACACGCTGTCTTTGTCCGCCCGACAACGTCGTTCCTCTTTCCCCTAAAATCGTATCTAATCCTTCGGGTAATTCTTTGATTAATTCTTCCAAATGAGCATACTCGATAACTTTTTTCAAATCATCTTCCGTTGCGAGTACATTTCCCATAAGAATATTATCTCTGATAGTACCCGAAAAGAGGAAATTGTCTTGAAATACCATAGAAATATTTGCTCTTAAACTGCTAAGCGAATAATTTCTTATATCAATTCCGTCAATTTTTACCGCTCCGTCCGTAACGTCATAAAAACGAGGGATTAAATTAACCAATGTAGACTTTCCGCCGCCGGAATTACCGACAACAGCAATGGTTTCGCCTTTATTGACTTTATAATTTATATTTTTTAATACTAATCTGTCCTCAACATAAGCAAAATTAATATTTTCAAACTCAATACCTTGTGTTAAACCGTTCATCTCGACTGCGTTGTCGGCATCTTTAATAGTCGGTTGAATATCAAATAATTCAAATACACGTCCCATAGCAACAAAAATAGTTTGAAGCCCCGTCAATGTATTACCGAGGGTCTTAACAGGCTTGTACAAAAGAAGCAACGAAGTAACAAACGAGGCAAATCCGCCCGCCGTCATCTGATCCGTATAAATCAAATGTGTACCATACCCTAAAACAAGTGCAATCCCAACCGATGCAATTAAATACATTAAAGGTGACATCCATCCGGAACGTTTTACCAACGACATATTGTTCGCAAACGCTTTCCAAATTTGGTCGCAAAAAAGATTTTTTTGTCTTTCTTCCAAAGAATATGAACGCATAACTTTGTTACCGATATATGTTTCATTGAAATTTGTAGTTATATTTCCGCCAATAACCATATTTTTATTAGAGGTCGATTTTACTCTTTTTCTAATCAACGCAACAGGTATAAAAGCGGCACCTAAAACAACAACACCTATTACGGCAAGCTTCCACGAACAATAAAGCATAACAGCAATTAAACTTAATGCTCCAAATAATGCAGTAACAAAAGTTTTTAAATTATTTACTATACCTGTAGAAGCAGTATCAGGGTCACTCAAAAACCTTGTGATAATAACACCGGAGGAGTTTTCATCAAAAAACGATGCATCCATATCACATAACTTATTGAAAAGTGAAATTTTTACGGAGTTCGTTATTTTTTGACTTGTCCAATCCGTTAAATAACTGTTTAAATATCTCAAAACACCTTGAATTGCCGCAAACAAAACAACCCCGAAAGGAATTGCCAACGCAAGCATACTGTACGGGATTGTTAAATGATGATTTAATAATGAAATTGACCAATCTTGTTTACCGACAACATAATCCATAAATGGCTTTAAGGAAACGGAAACAATACCGTCTAAAGCACCAACCGGAATTGCAACCAAAAATCCTAAAATTACACGTCCCAACACCGGTTTAATAAAAGGAAAAATTCTCCCCAATAACCACCCGTATCGAAAGGAATTACTTGCTGTCGTGTCTTTTAATTTCATTTCTTCCCACCATAGTTTAGTAAAAAAATCTTTTAACCATTTTACATCAAACAAAAAAAAAACAAAATATTACCCGAAAAGAGAATGGTTTTTTTTTATATAAATTTATACTAAAGAAAAGATTACTCTGTCGGAAAATCAATGAGGTATTGAAAAATGATAAAATATGTACTTGCTCTTTTACTTTTACTAAATGTTACAAACTACTCCGCACTTGCAGATTGTGTAACAGGATTTGCCTGTACTCTCAAAGACATAAACGCAAATAACACAAATAGTGTTAACAAAGAAGAGATTGATAACAGTAGAAAAAAAATTAAAAAGCAAGAAAATATCACAAATGACAAAATTGAGAAACACAAATCAAAAGTTGAAGTAAAAAACGAAGAAAAACACAAATAGTGTTTTTATAATTTTAGTCTTTCAACGACTTTTGGAACAAGCTCTTCCCAAGCAAGCTCGCTCGGATGGTCTTCATCTGCCAATCTATATTTTTTCTCACAAAAAGTATGACCGACGAAATCGGTTGTATTTAAATATATAATACCCAAAGACTTTAACTGTTCTATCTGTTCGGATGTGAGTTTATGCTCTTCCGCATTCTCTTCGTCCCAACAAAAACTTGCATCGGGAAATTCCATCAATACAAATTTACAATTCGGATATTTTTTCTTCATTTCATTTACGGATGCTTCCATTGTTTTATAGAACAAAAACCATCCGTTTTTAAATTCTAAATCCGCTTTATATTCAAGTACCGTTTTGACGGCAAAAGACCAATACATAAACCAAAACGGTCTTTTCCGTTCTTTCAAAGTACCGTTTTTATAAACATAGCTAAAAGCCGTATCAGAAGCCAAGGGATTGTGCAAAGCATAAAATTGACGATTTAAATGATTATAGATGAAAGTATAAATGATATATTCCGCATCGGGAATTTCGTTTTTGAAATTTTCGTCCGACAATTGACGATAAACAAGTTGGGGTCCAGAACCGCCAACGCCTCTGTTATACGTCGTTCTGCCCGTAATTTTGTTCAATTGGTAAGCAAACGTCTTTTCTATCCCGATACCTTGAGTGTAGGAACAACCAATTGTCACAACCGGACGTTTTTTAGAAGGGACTTCCGATTTATGCACTTTTCGTTTTATATCATTATCTACCCGTTCATAATCAAACCTTGAGGGCAAAGAATAATGAGGCGTATTTTCTTTTATAAAATCTTCAGGATTATCGGCAACTTTCGACTGAAAATTAATAACATTAGCATATCGAGCTTTATATGAAAAAAAAGCCGCAATTTCCGCAACGACCAAAATAGCTAATATTACACACAAATTTATAATTAATATTTTTTTAAATTTTTTATTCACGGTGTAAATAGTACCACAAAAAGGCTACAAATTCAACTTTTGAACCAACTTCGGAACAAGCTCATCCCAAGCCTGTTCACTCGGATGATCTCCGTCAGCCAATCTGTATTTTCTCTCACAAAAATTATGACCGACTAAATCCATTGAATTTACATATATAATCCCAAAAGATTTTAACTGTTCAACCTGATCAGACGTAAGTTTTTGTTCATTAATATTCTCATCCCCCCAACAAAAACTTGCATCGGGAAATTCGACAAATACAAATTTTGAATTAGGATACATTTTTTTCGTTTGTTGCACGGATTTTTCCATTATTTTTGTAAATAATGGCAATCCGTTTTTAACTTCTTTATTATAATCTTGTTGATTTTTGTATTCGAGATAAGTTTTCATAAGAAATGAAAAAGACAAAGACCCTAAAGTGGAATAATATTCAACTAAATTATCACCTTTAATTTTATATTGCATACAAATGTCAGAATTAAAAGGACAAGTTAAGATTAAAAGTTGCCTATACAAATGGTGATGAATAAAAGTATAAATTACATACTCTGCATCAGGAACATCGTTTTTAAAATTTTTATCCGTCAATTGACGATAAACGAGTTGCGGTCCTGCCCCGAGAATACCTCTGTTATAAGTTGTTCTGCCTGTATATTTATTCAATTTATACGCAAAAGTTTGATTATCTTCAAGACCTGAACCATAAGTATAAGAACAACCAATTGTAAGTATCGGACGTTTTTGAGGCACTTTTGACTTATATGTTTTGTCGCTGATAGACTCTTTGTAATCCTCATAACGTATTTTTCGAGGTAAAGAATAATGAGGCATATTTTGTTTTATACATTCTTCGGGATTTTCACACAAATTTGCCTGATTAATAACAAAATGTGAATATTTCCTTCGATAAGAACGTAACGAAACTACTTCTGCAACAGTTATTATTATTAAAATTATGGCTAAATTTATTATTAAAATTTTCTTCAAATTCTTTTGCATACACTTAATTATACAGCAAAATTATAATTTTAATTTTTCAGTCAATTTAGGAACAAATTCATCCCACGCAAGCTCACTCGGATGATCTTTGTCTGCAACACGGTACTTACTTTCACAAAAATTATGACCGGCAAGCTCAGTTGCGTTTATATAAATAATTCCTAATTTTTCTATTATTTTAATTTGTTCTTCATTTAGCTCATACATTCCTTTTTCGTAATTAGGATTGCAAATATCGGACTGCGGAAATTCCACTAATACAAATTTAGAATTTGGATACATCTTTTTCATTTGTTCCACCGATTTTTCCATAGTTTTTCTAAACAAAGGCAAATCATTTTGAAATTCTTTGTTAAAATCTTGATGATTTTTGTATTCAAGATAAGTTTTCATAAGAAAAGAAAAAGACAAATAACCTAACGGAGAATAATATTCAACTAAATTATCACCTTTAATTTTGTATTGCATATCAATGTCTGAATTAAAGGGGCACAATAAAATTAAAAATTGCCTAAACAAATGGTGATGAATAAAAGTATAAATTACATACTCTGCATCAGGAACTTGTTCTTTAAAGTTTTTATCAGATAATTGACGATAAACAAGTTGCGGACCGGAAGCAAGAATACCTCTATTATAAGTCGTTCTGCCTGTATATTTATTCAATTTATACGCAAAAGTTTGATTTTCTTCAAGCCCGGCTCCGTATGTATAGGAACAGCCAATTGTAACAATCGGTCGCTTTTGAGGAACTTTTGACTTATATATTTTGTCTTTTATTGACTCTTCGTAATCCTCATAACGTATTTTTCGAGGCAAAGAATAATGAGGCATATTTTGTTTTATACATTCTTCGGGATTTTCACACAAATTCGCCTGACTTATGACCAAATCGGAATATTTCATCCTATAAGAACATAAAGCAACTATTTCAGCAATTACTAAAATAGCTAAAAGAACAGATATGTTTATTAATAAAATTTTCTTAAATTTTTTATTCATAAGTTAATTATACAGCAAAATTACAAGTTTAATTTTTCCGCCAATTTAGGAACTAATTCATCCCAAGCAAGCTCGCTCGGATGATCTCCGTCTGTAACACGATACTTACTTTCACAAAAATCATGCCCGACCAAATCACTTGCCTTAATGTAAATAATACCTAATTTTTCGATATTTTTAATTTGTTCGGGACTCAACTCACAAGAACCCTTTACATAACCGGAAGAACACAAAATTGACTGAGGAAAATCAATAAACACAAATTTTGAATTCGGATACATCATTTTTGTTTGATTTACAGAAGCTTCCAATATTTTCATAAACGTAGGAAGTCCGTTATTAAGTTCATTTTGATAGTCTTTATTATTCTTATATTCAAGATATGTTTTCACCAAAAACGAACTGTTCAGAAAAAACAAAGGTCGTTTTTTTTCTACCAAATTACCATTTTTAATTACGTACCTTAATTCAATATCAGGCCCGTAAGGCATTACAATATCTCTTACAGCCCTATATAAATGATGCCATATAAACGTATAAATTACATATTCTGCATCAGAAACTTCATTTTTAAAATTTTCATCAGACAACTGTCTGTACACAAGTTGGGGACCGGAAGCGGAATAACCACGATTATATGTCGTTCGCCCTGTCAATTCGTGTAATTTGTACGCAAAAGTTTGTTGAGGCTCAAGAAAAGCTCCGTACGTATACGAACACCCTATCGTTACGATAGGTCGTTTTTCGTTTTTTTCCGAAGAATATACCAATTGAGGAAATGTATTGCGGATATTGTCATAGTTAAATTTTCTCGAAAACATATATCGAGGCTTATTCTTGCGTATATATTCTTCAGGATTTTCCCACGATTTAGAATGCTGAATTACCAATGGCAAGTATTTTGCACGATAAGATAAATATGCCGAAACTTCAGCAATAATCAATATCACAGAAAACAAACAAAAATTTATTAATAAAAACTTTTTCAATTTATTATTCATGAGTTTAATTATACAGCAAATTTATAAATTTAATTTTTCTATTAATTTAGGAACAAGTTCATCCCACGCAGTTTCGCTCGGATGCTCTTTATCCGCAAGTCGATATTTACTTTCACAAAAGTTATGACCGGCAAGCTCAGAGGCATTAACGTAGATAATTCCCAATTTTTTAATATTTTCAATCTGTTCCGAAGGTAATTCTCTTGTTCCTCTTTCATAACCTGACAAACACATATCGCCTTGAGGAAACTCAAGAAGAACAAATTTACAATTTGGATATTTTTTATTGATTTCATTTACAGATTCTTCCATTATTTTCATAAAAAATGGAAGACCATTATTTAATTCATTATTAAAATCCCTTTGATTTTTATATTCAAGAAATGTTTTTGTTAAAAAAGAACCGTATAAAAGCCAAAAAGGGCGATTTTTTTCTACTAATTTTCCGTTTTTTATTTTGTAACTTAAGTCAATCACTGAAGTGTACGGCTCAATCAAATCTCTTACATTTCTTAACAAATGATGATGAATAAACGTGTAAATCACAAATTCAGCGTCAGGAATTTCATTTTTTAAATTTTCATCAGATAACTGTTTGTAGACAAATTGCGAACCTGTTCCGCTAAATCCACGATTGTATGTTGTTCTGTCCGTTAATTCATTTAATTTATATGCAAAAGTTTGTTGAGCTTCCAAAGTAGCACCATCAGTATATGAACAACCAATCGTTATTACAGGTCTTTTTTTATTGTTTTTAGAATAATAAACTTTTTCTAAAAGAATTTCTTTTATTTCATTATAATTGAATTTTTTAGGAATTATATATTGTGGCTTGTACTTTTTTACAAAATCTTCAGGATCTACCAATAATTTTGATTGTTGAATAACAAACGGCAAATATTTTTCTCTATATGAACAATAGGCTGTAAATTCTGCAATAATTAGAATTACTGCTAATATACAGAAATTTATTAATAAAAACTTTTTCCAATTAAACTTCATAATTTGTCAACAAAATCCATAATTTAATTAAAAATAAAAAAAATCGGACGAATTATTATTAATTCGCCCGACTCTTTTAATTATTATTAGCAGCAGCCGCAAGTGCAGTTGATGTTAAGAGCTTTTTTTGCTTCTTCCATTCTGACTTTAATTCTGCCGTCAACCGCAATGCCTTCACCTGTTTTTTCAGAGATGAGAAGCGGGTTGATATCAAGCTCGTCAATGAACTTATAATCATTAACGAGTTGTGACAATCTCAAGAGAGTTTCTTGAATTTGTTCCATTTGTGCGGGTTTCGTTCCTCTTGCACCTTTCAACAAGCCGTATGCTTTTACTGATTTTATCATTTCATCAGCGTCAACATCTGTCAAAGGAGCAATTCTGAATGTAACGTCTTTCATTGTTTCAATGAATACACCGCCCAAACCGAACATCATCATAGGACCGTATTGAGGATCGGTTGCAATACCGCAAACCATTTCTCTGTTACCTTTAACCATTTCTTGAATGATTACACCTTCAAGACCGTCAATAAGACCTTTTTCAGTCAATTTAGCAATCAAGTCTTGATATTCTGCTCTGAGTTGTTCTTCTGATTGAATATTAACTCTTACACCGCCAACATCAGTTTTGTGTGAAGTTGTTTTTGAAGTCATTTTCATTACAACGGGGTATCCGATTGAATTACCCAATTCTGCAACTTCTTCTTCGTTCTTTGCCAAACCGTATTTGCAAGCTCTGATACCGTATGCAGCAAGCAAATCGATAGATTCTAATGTTGTAAGTTGAGCTCTGCCATCCATCAATGCTGATTTTATAATTTGTTCAGCTTTATTTCTGTCAACATCGTAGCAAGGTGTCTTGCCTTCAGGTCTGTTAATCCAAAGTCTTTGTTGATTTAATCTCTTAAATCCGTCTGCAGCTTCTTCCGCATACATAAAGAACGGCATATTTACATCCATTTCAGACAATGTTGTGAAGAATTCACTCTTAGTCATAAATACACCGATAACAGGTTTTTCAGGATGTTGTGCTTTAATTTCCATAACGGCTTTTGCAACGTCAATGTCTTTTAAGCCTAAGAACGGTAAGTAAATAACCATAATCATATCAACGTTTTCATCAGCAATAACCGTTTCAAGAGTTTGCTTATAGTGTTCAATAGGAGCTGATGCAATCATATCAATCGGGTTTTTAACCGATGCTGCCGCAGGCAAGAAACTTCTTAATTTTTCTTTTGTTTCGTCTGTAATTTTTGCCATTTGCATACCGTATTCACAAACTGCGTCAGTTGCCATAATTCCGGGGCCGCCTGAGTTTGTGATAATTGCAACTCTGTCACCTTGAGGGATAGGGCAATTTGCAAAAACTTTTGCAGTTGAGAATAAATCTTTCAAAGAATATTCCCTGATTACACCGGATTGCATAAGAAGTGCGTTTGCGGCTTTATCAGCACCTGCAAGTGAACCTGTGTGAGATGATGCTGCTGAAGCACCTGCTGCTGAACGTCCTGCCTTCAATGCTAAAATCGGTTTTTTCTTTGAAATTCTTGTTGCCAATTTTCTAAAGTTTGCAGGGTTTTGAATTGATTCCATATAAAGAAGAATTTGTTCGACGTCTTTTTCATTTTCCCAATATTCAAGAGCTGTTTCTGCGTTAACGTCAGCTTGGTTACCGATTGAAATAAATTGTGCAAATCCGAGGTTTAAGTCTTTCAAAATGTTCAAAATACCGCCGCCTAAAGCACCTGATTGTGAAACAAAACCAATATGTCCTCTTTCGGGAAGAGATTCTGCAAAACATCCGTCCATTCTAACTTCTGGGTCAGTGTTAACAACGCCTAAGCAGTTAGGACCTACACATCTCATACCGTATTCTTTAACCTTTGAAAGAAGTTGTTTTTCAAGCTCAGCACCTTCTTTACCTGTTTCTTTGAAACCTGCGGTAATTACGCAAAGTCCTTTGATACCCTTTTCATGGCATTGATCAATTGTCGACAATACAAATTTTGCGTTTACAACAATGATTGCCAAATCAATTTCTTCGGGAACTTCAAGAACTGAAGTATAAGCTTGCAAACCTTCGATAACTCCGCCTTTCGGGTTAATCGGAAAGATTTTTCCGTTGAATTTGTATTCTTGCAATCTCTTCATAATATCAGAACCGATAGTGTGTTCTTTTGTTGAAGCACCAACAACCGCAATCGATTTCGGCTTCATAATTTTGTCTAAGTTTTGTTCCATGATTTTTACCTTTCTGTAAATAATATGATTTGAACGATTAATAACCTTTTGGTAACCATTCTCTGTTACGGAATTTTGCACCCAAAGAACGGCAAATTTTTTCGCACTCAACAACATCAACGGGAGCCTTGTCAAAAGCTGATACGATTGAAGCCGAAGTTTCAATTTCTGCTTCAACACATCCCTTTATAAAGTCAAGGACTGCTTGATAAGCATTTTCTTTATCTGACGGCTGAGAAACAAAATTATACTTTTCTTTATTTTCTGCATTAAGGCTGATTGAAACTGCATCAGCATATGTTGCAAGTGTCGGAATAACATTTTTTTTATGAATTAAATTTGCTTGTCCGTTTGTATTTACACGGATTTTAACATTAGGATAATTTTCTTTTATAAACTTCGAAACCTCACAAAACATATCAAATTTTATAAGAGGTTCTCCAAAACCGCAAAATACAACTTCATTAGCTTCGGGATTTTCTTTAACTACAGTTTGAAACTGTTCAATAACGGCGGTATAATCGAAGTTTTCGTTTGACAACCAAAGGTTTTTTCCTTCCACCTCATCCGACAAATTTCGGATACAAAACAAGCAACGGTTTGAACATTTATTTGTCAAATTAATGTATATTTTGCCGTCCAATGTATAAACTAAATTAAGATTTTTTGTTATCCCGTTCATATTTCTATTCTTGCACAATCGGTATTTGTTTTTCAAGAAGTTTTTTATTTTTGTCACAATAAAAACATTTTTTGTGATTTTTCAAAAATTTTACAAATAGTCAATTTCTTCCAATTTCTTAACCAACCTCGGAACAACATCCTTCCAAACTTGCTCTGACGGGTGCCAATCTTCACCATGTCTGTATTTTA
This sequence comes from uncultured Muribaculaceae bacterium, assembly GCA_964579375.1. Lineage (GTDB taxonomy): Bacteria > Cyanobacteriota > Vampirovibrionia > Gastranaerophilales > Gastranaerophilaceae > RUG841. Next base: position 10,299 of record CAZOGS010000002.1, on the reverse strand, counting down.
AATTATCCAAATCAAGGTTTTCAAAAGAACTTGTCGAAATCAGATATATGTCTTTTGAAAAATTTTGAACAAGAATAGGCTCCTCTTTGCAGTGATAGAACAAAAAAACAATTTTTGCATCGGGATAATTTTTTTTGATATTATCCCTCGTTTTATTCATCATTTCTACAAAGTTATAGCAATTTTGTTTATAACCCAGAGGGGAATTTTTTATAGCGGTAAGAGATTCCAAAAGAAATCTAAATATGTATATCTTAGAAGGAAAAGCGTACCATTCAGAGGCTTGAACAAACTCGTCACCTTTTTTAACCAATCTAAAATTACAATAAGGCAAATATACCTGACATTTTAAAAAATCATTATTTCTGTTTATATGGTCGGAAATAAAGGTATAGATGACCAAATCGACATTTGGATATTTCTTTGCAAAATTTTCCTGACTTGTCAAATAAAGTGCCTGCTGAACACTGCCGCCGCAAACACCGAGATTATATACGGTTCTGCCGGTAATTTCAGACAAATAATACGAAAAAGTCTGATTAGGATTTAGATTGGCACCGTATGTATAAGAACAACCTAAAAGAAGGATTGATTTATTGCTGTTTTTTTCAAATGAACGAGAATTATCAATATCAACAAATGAATGTGGCACATCTTTTGCAAAATGAACGGATTGATTTTCGTCAAAAAATCCGTTCGATGTTTTACAAAGATGTAAGTAAAATTTCTTTTCAATATTGAAAAAGACAAAATCAGCAATCACAATCAACAAAAATATTGCAAAAATATTAATAAAAACAACCTTGAACTTTTTCATATGCAAATATTAACACAAAATCGTAATGCGAAAAAGATTAAACAAATCAGAATATGATTTTTATTGTTTGACAGATATCTCGAATAGACATATAATTAAATTATGAGTGAAATTTGTATTTTATATTGTTTAACGAAACGGGAAATGACGATTTATGCGGTAAGAAAGCATATTTTCGAATATTTTGGAGCCTTTACAAATCCGAGTCACGGAACAATTCATCCCTGTATGAAAAAGCTATTAGGCTATGGTTTTTTAGATGCTCACGACATTTTGTCGGAAGGCGGAAAAAAATCCAGTTATTATTCAATTACGGAAAGAGGCAAAAAACATTTTGCAGAATTGATGTTGAGTGAATTTAGCGAAAATCCTTCCGTTTTTTTAGGTGAAGTTAACATAAGAATTGCGGCAATGGGAGCATTACCAAGCAAAGAAAAGGAAAATTTCAAACAACATTGTTTACAGGCACTTGAATTGTATTGTGTTACAACTGAAAATTTGATAAATAATGAATATTCTTGTATGGATGAATTACAAAAGGAAACAGCAAGACTGAGTGTAAAAAACACAAAAACAATCAGAGAATTTTTAACGAATTTAAAGGTGTAACATGCCCGCAAAAATTATAGAAATTGCGAAAAACTCAATAGCTGAAGAACTCGAAATCGGAGTTGGAGATGAAATTTTAAAAATCAACGGAAAAGTTCCGAAAGATTATATTGATTATAACTATTTGACAAGTTGCGAAGAGTTAAATTTGTGGATAAAACACAAAGACGGCACGCCTGAAATATACGAAATAGAAAAAGATTTTGATGAAGATTTAGGAATAACCTTTGAGTCAGCTGTTTTTGACAGAATAAAACCCTGCACAAATCATTGTATTTTCTGCTTTGTCGACGGACAACCCGAAGGAATGCGAAAAACCTTATACATAAAAGATGACGACTACCGTCTTTCGTATCTTCAAGGCTCTTATGTGACATTAACAAACATTACACAAGCGGACAAAGACAGAATTTCAATGATGCGACTCGGACCGTTATACGTTTCCGTTCACACAATGAATTCGGATTTACGTGTTAAGATGCTCAGAAATCCTAAAGCAGCCTTAATAAAAGAAAATTTGCAATTTTTGCAAGACAATGACATTCCGTTTCATGCACAAATAGTGTTATGCCCTGAAATTAATGACGGAGAAGAGCTTATATATACATTGAATGAGCTTTATAAGTTCAAATCCGTATTGTTGTCCGTTGCAATTGTACCTGTCGGAATTACGCAATACAGAAAAGATAATCTAAAGACTGTTGATAAGCAAAAAGCTTTAGAATGTATTGAAATTGTTGATGAATTTAACAAGAAACGGAAAAAGTTTCCTGTTTGTTTGTCGGATGAATTTTATTTGCTTGCCGAAAAGGAAGTCCCATCCGCAAAATATTACGGCAATTTTGAACAAATCGAAGACGGTGTCGGGTCGTTAAGATTGTTAAAAGATGATTTTGAAAAGAGATTTAAAAAAGCACCTACGAAGTTAAAACGCCCGTTAAAATTGACATTTGGAGCTTCAAAATCGGTGTATAATACGCTTAAAGATTTTGAAAAAAAACTTGTACAAATAGAAAATTTGACAGTAGAGGTTGTAAAAGTTGAACCGCATTTTTACGGAAAAGATATTTCAGTTGCGGGATTAATTTGTTACCAAGATTTAGTTGATGCAATGACTTCTAAAAAACCGACCGATTTAATTATTCCGTCTGTTATGCTTTCACCGTACACCAACAAATTTTTAGACGGAAAACATCTCGACGACTTGAAGACAGCATTGAATTGCAATATCCACGTTATAAAAGATATTTATTCCGTTAAGGAAATTTTTGATTTAATAAAAAAATACAAATAAAATGTTATTTCACTGAACAATAAATTTTATGTAATAATGTTTGTATGAGCGAGAAAATTGTAATACGTGGTGCAAACCAACATAACTTAAAGAACGTAGACCTTGAATTACCGAAGAATGAGTTAATTGTTTTTACCGGAGTAAGCGGTTCAGGGAAGAGCTCACTTGCTTTTGACACAATTTTTGCAGAAGGTCAAAGGCGTTATATAGAAAGTTTATCCGTTTATGCAAGGCAATTCTTAGGGCAACTTGATAAGCCTGATGTTGAGAGCATAGAAGGGCTTTCGCCCGCAATTGCCATTGACCAAAAATCGACAAGTAACAACCCTCGTTCAACAGTCGGAACGGTTACAGAAATTTACGATTTTTTAAGACTTTTATTTGCAACAATCGGTATTCCTCACTGTCCAAAGTGCGGTCGGGAAGTTGTTCCTCAATCGGTTGATGAAATTGTTGATAAAATTTTATCTATGCCTCAAGGCACAAAAATTATGATTCTTTCTCCTGTTATACGTGACAGAAAGGGAGAATTTGCAAACACTCTGAAAAATATCCAATCAGAAGGTTTTGCACGTGTAAAAATAGACGGAAATATTGTTAACTTAACCGAGATTGAAGAAGTTAAAATTGATAAAAATTTACGACATAATATTGAAATCGTTATAGACAGACTCGTTATTAAAGAGGGAATAACGTCGAGGTTAACCGACAGTGTTCAATTAGCACTGCAAAAAGGTGACGGATTGGTTTATGTGGATGAAAACAATTCAATAACAATTTATAGCGAAAAAGCTTCTTGTCCGGATTGCAACATAAGTTTTGAAGAAATTTCACCAAAAATTTTCAGTTTTAATGCACCTTATGGAGCCTGCCCGACTTGTTCGGGATTAGGAGCACACTTTGAAATAAATCCTGATTTAATCGTTCCGGATGATACAAAATCGTTAAATCAAGGGGCAATTTACCCATGGGCAAGAACAGGAAATCCTTATTATCACGAAATTTTGGACTCAGTTGCAAAAGAATTTGAGATAAATATGGATACTCCGTTCAAAGATTTGCCAAAAGAACACAAAAAAATAATTTTATACGGAAGCGGCGGGAAAAAAGTTCATATGGAATATATGAGTTTTAACAAGCAGTATCTTGAAAAACGCTACATTCCGTTTGTCGGAGTAATTCCGTTTTTGACAAAAAGATACACGGAATCGACATCTGATGAAGTAAGAAGCGAAATTCAAAAGTATATGTCGGCAATTCCTTGCAGTGATTGTCACGGAGCAAGATTAAAACCATTCCCTCTTGCAATAACTGTCGGCGGAAAGAATATTTATGAAATATGCAAAATGCAAATTAAAGACGCCTTTTCGTTCTTTTCATCGCTTTCGTTAGAATTATCGGATTATCATTTAAAAATTTCAAAACAAATTCTGACCGAAATAATGGCAAGATTGAAATTTTTAGTAGATGTTGGTTTGGGGTATCTTGATTGTGCAAGAACAGCAGGAACGCTTTCCGGAGGGGAAGCACAGAGGATAAGGCTTGCAACACAAATAGGAAGCGGATTGACAGGTGTTTTATATGTTCTTGACGAACCGTCAATCGGATTACATCAGTACAACAATGATATGCTTATTAAGACAATGATAAAACTTCGAAACTTAGGCAATACATTGATAGTTGTCGAACATGATGAAGAAACAATCAGAAATGCGGATTATATCGTAGACATTGGAATAAATGCGGGAGAATTAGGCGGTAACATTGTTTGTCAAGGAAACTTAAATGATATAAAAAATTGCACAAAATCACTGACAGGTGACTACTTAAGCGGACGAAAAAAAATTGAAATTCCTAAACTCAGACGGGAAGGAAACGGCAAAAATCTCGTAGTTAAAAGAGCAACAAAAAATAATTTAAAAGATATAGACGTCAAAATTCCACTCGGGAAAGTCAATGTTATTACAGGATTAAGCGGTTCGGGGAAATCGACCTTGATGAACGACTTAATCTATGAATATGCTCTTCACAAACTCTTGGGCAACCGCCCCAAACCGCAAGGAATAGAATTAATCGAAGGTTTTGAAAATATAGATAAGGTAATAAATATTGACCAATCTCCGATAGGAAGAACTCCTCGTTCAAACCCTGCAACCTATACCGATGTTTTCACTCACATCAGAGAACTTTTTGCCAAAACGACGGAAGCAAGAGTGAGAGGCTACAAACAGGGAAGATTTAGTTTTAATGTAAAAGGCGGACGTTGTGAAGCTTGTAACGGAGATGGTGTAAAACGAATTGAAATGAGCTTTCTTTCCGATGTTTACGTAACCTGTGACGTATGCAACGGCAAACGTTACAATCGAGAAACTCTCGAAGTTAAATATAAAGGAAAAGATATATCAGATGTTCTGAATATGAGTGTTTCGGAAGCATTGGAATTTTTTGAAAACATACCCAAAATAAAAAACCGTTTGCAAACACTAAAAGACGTCGGACTCGGATATATTAGACTCGGACAATCTTCAGATACGCTGTCGGGCGGAGAAGCTCAAAGAATAAAGCTTGCGGCAGAATTAAACAAAAAAGCAACAGGCAGAACTCTCTATTTATTGGACGAACCGTCTGTAGGGTTACATTGGGCGGATTTAGATAAATTAATCAAAATTATTAACAAATTGGCAGATAATGGCAATACAATTTTGATTATTGAACATAACCTTGATGTTATTAAAATTGCCGACCACATAATCGATCTTGGTCCCGAAGGTGGTGAAAACGGCGGATATATTGTCGCAGAAGGCACTCCCGAAGAGGTTGCAAATTGCGAAAATTCCTACACAGGTCACTACTTGGCAGAAATTTTAAAACAAAATTAAGGTTCTTCAGAAGGAATGATATCAGGATTTTCCGAAACTTCATCTTTCGGCAAATATTTTATGTTTGTTATTTCACAATATTGTTTCCCCGTTGCAACAATTTCATAAACAAAAAATTTGTCAAAATAAGCTAAATCGGAAAGTTTTAACACAACGTAAACTTCAGCCGTATTTCCATAATTGGAAAATATCTCTTCAGCCGATAATTTTTGATTAAAAACGACCGCTCCTTTATAATAATAACTCATTGAATATTTGTTTGGAATATCATATGTAGCAAGCCTTGCCCCATCTTTTTGAGCCTTGATTGAAAAGTTTACCAAATCATTTTCGCCAAACGAATTAACGTAATTAAAAAACAATCCCGTCAACAAGAAGTAGAATAATACTGAAGAAAAAACGTGAACAAAATAATTAAACACTTTTCTTTTTAAGGAAATTGCAATAATTCCGGGGATTGCAACAAATAGTGTTACAAAAATAACAGGTGGCAACAGAGGAACTACGTACGTTTTTTGAACAGAAGAAAGCAAAAAGTAAGATAAAATTCCCGAAATTGTAAAAATTAACAAAACAGAATAATAAAACAAAGATGAAAAATTTATAGAAATTTTATGTCTGTCGAAATTAATGTATTTATACCAATAATAAGAAACTAACATAGATGCAAAGAATACGGAAGGAATTAACTTTGCATAATTATAATCAGGATAACAAATCAATACACAAACGGAAACTATAAAGCACCACAAAGAAACAACAAAAAATTTTTGTTCATTTGTCATTTCATTAGGAACCAAATAAAATTTATTCTTTATACATTTCAATGCTCTTGCCACATACGAAGAAACCATTGCCAAAAATGAAAAAATCCAAGGCATAAACCCGATAACAAAGGCAATTAAATAATTTTTATAATAACTCAAATAGTGTTCTTTAGAAAAATCAATTAAGAAGCTCGTTTTCAGAAATTCTTGTATAAAAGTTGCGTAATTATTGTCATTAACTTTGCAAGAGAGTATTAGTGCAGAATAAATAACTCCACACATTATAAACAATCCGGAAAGGAAATTTACAGGCGAAAAAAATTCTTTCTTTTTACTAAAGAATATAAACAAAGGGATAACAGCAAGAATAGGCAACAAAATTTCCTTTAATCCCGCAGATAACACAGATAGTGTTATTCCTATCCAAAACCAAAAGAAATACCACTGTTTGTGTTTTTTGTTTGATGAAAACAATGCCGTAACTGCAGAAAGAATTGCACAAACAGAAAAGTAAGAAGCAAACATATAAGGAGATGAAACTGTTGCAAACAGAATTGGTAAAACAGAAGAAAAAGCACTTACGGAAGCTATAGCCGCATATTTTTTATTAGTCATTCTTCTGATTAATAAATATGAAATCAAAAAAGATGTTAAATAAATAATTACGGAAGGAAAACGAGCGGAAAACTCCGTAAATTTTCCGAATATAAGACTTGAAATATTTAAAATCAAATAATATAACGGAGCAAACTCTTCAAAAAGAAAGCCGTTTAATTGGGGATAAAATATATCAAAAATATTAGTCATACCGATTGCAGCAACGACAAACTTAGCTTCTTGCAACGATTCCATAAACAAATAGCTGTTGATTTTCGACAAAAAAGCAATCAACAGAAATACAACAACTGCAACTATTATGAAAATATCTTTTTTAGCTTTTATCATAATTAGGAATGTTCATTGATATAGTCATCATAATCTGACAAATCATAAGTATCTGCTTGAAAATCAGCAGGTTCAATTTTTACGAGCCAACCCTCACTTAACGGTTCATTGTTCAAACTATTCAAAGAATCTGACAATGCAGGATTAATCTCAAGGATTTTACCCGCTACAGGCATATACAATTCAGAAGCTGCAGCATCGGCTTCAACGGTTGCAAAAACTTCTTTTTTAGTATAAAAAGAACCGACTTCAGGAAACTCGACAAAAATGATATCGCCCAATTTATCAACCAAAACATTGGTCATACCAACTAAACAATAGTCACCGCAATCAATTACATATTCATTTGTTCTTGAACATAAAAGACCTTCGGGAATATTCATAACAACCCTTTCCATTATAAGACATACAATTTTATTATATTATTTTTTGTATATTGTCAAGTGTTTGTAACAAAACTGACCATTTATAACAGAAATTAAAGTGATTGCATCGTTTTAAAGTGCGTTTTGGCAACACATTTCAAATTTTCTTTACCATATTTTGAAATATATTCTTTTGCAGTCAAAATAACCTTATCGCTTGCACCTTTGGGAAAATCAAAACCGAATTTGTTTTTTAATTCTCCGCATCTTTTAACAAATTCCGCACGAGCAATTACGGATGCGGCTGCAACGCCGATATAACTTTCGCCTCTGACACGCTGTTCAAGATTAATACTTCTTCCGTTTTTCAAAAGTGCATTCTTTATTAAAGATTCATCGCCAAATTTATCCGACAAAGCAGATTCACAACTTTGCAAGCCTAAAACATTTTCAATTGCACGAGCATGCCCCCAAGCAAGCAACTTGTTAAGATTTTTGAAAGAATTATATAAATCATTGTATTTTTCGGGCATGATAACAACCACAGAATGAGGAGCATTGTTTCTTATGTGAGCAGAAAGTTTAATTATTGTTTTATCATCAAGCTTTTTACTGTCTTTTATACCCAATTCAACAAATCTTTCTGAGAGTTTTTCATCGACATAAACACCGGCAATAACAAGAGGTCCAAAGAAATCACCCTTACCCGACTCATCTGTTCCGATATATTTGGAAAAACAAACGTCATTTTGTTCAAATTGTTCAGTATTAAATAACTTTTGCTCTTTTACAATCGTTGAAATTCCCATAAATTTTTCAAACTCGACTGCAATATTTTCAGCCTTTTTTCCCTGCAAAACAAACTTAAAAGATTTATAAAAAGATGCAACATAACCGTCACCTTCGGCTTTCCAATATGCATATTGTAACGGTGAAAATTTAGCACCGATACTTTCAAAAAATTTGGATATTTTATCAACCTGTTGAGCAGAAAATTTGTTTGTGTAAATATTCATATAACAAGCATATCACAAAAGGATGAACGAATGAAAATTCAATTATTTGTAGAAAATCCCATTCAAACAAATTGCTGGGTCGTCATAGACGAAGAAAGTAATGAAGCATTAATAATCGACCTCGGCGGCGGTTATTCAAAAATCAAATCATTCATTAAAGAACAAGGAGCAAATCTAAAAGCAATTCTCTGTACTCACGGTCATTTTGACCATATTATGGGAATACCTAAAATGCAGGAAGGTACAGATAACATCCCCGTTTTAATGAACGAAAAAGACAAACTTTTTGCAGAAAACATAAATGACATGCTTGAACTCTTCGGGTTTGAAAATAAATATCCTCCCGTTAAAATTACGCAATATATTGACGAAAATTCAAATATCTATATAGGTAACCATAAAATACAAGTAATCGAAACCCCGGGTCATACACAAGGCGGTGTTTGTTTTAAGATTGATAACCTCTTATTCAGCGGTGATACACTTTTTGCCGGACAAATCGGAAGATGTGACCTCCCCGGCGGAAATTATAATGAATTGATAAATTCTTTGAAAACAAAATTAGCACCTTTGGAAGGTGATATCCTTGTTTACCCCGGACATGGACCTTCAACAACACTAAAAAAAGAAAAACTTTACAACCCTTATTTTAAATAACACAAATAGTGTTATTACAAATAAAACACTAATAGTGTCAAACAGGCATAAAAAAAGAAACCGTCCTCAGCGGTTCCTTTTTCTTTAATCATAACTTAAATATTCTATACTATGAACTACTTATTTAATGCGTTAACAACTTCATTTTCAAACGTATTGAACATTTCAAAAAGTTCCAAGTTCAAAACTACTTCATTAACTAATTCGTTCATTGTCATTATTTATGCCTTTCAAACTTACCTTACTCTATTTATATCGGCACATTTAGCTGAAAACTTTAATTTTCGGATTATAATTATTAAGAATTGTTACAAACAAAAAAGCACCCATAAAAATGAGTGCTTTTTTATTAATAAATGATAGAAATATTAGTGCGGAATTAAAGCAAGTAAAACACCTGCAGCTACAGCCGAACCGATAACGCCCGCAACATTCGGACCCATTGCGTGCATCAAAAGGAAGTTTTGAGGATTAGCCTCTAAAACGACTTTATTCGAAACACGAGCTGCCATCGGAACAGCAGAAACACCTGCAGAACCGATAAGAGGATTGATTTTTTCTTTTAAGAACAAATTCATAATCTTCGCCATAATGACTCCGGCAGCTGTTGCCAATGAAAAAGCAATAATTCCCAAGAATAAAATTTTCAAGGTTTCAACTGTTAAGAAGTGGTCAGCTTGTAATTTCGAACCGACTGTTAATCCCAAGAAAATAGTAACAATGTTGATTAAAGCATTTTGCATTGTGTCTGAAAGTCTGTCTACTACACCGCATTCTTTACACAAGTTACCGAAAGTCAACGCACCGACCAACGGGCAAGCCGAAGGAAGGAAAATTAAACAGAGAACCAAAACTGCAATAGGGAATACAATTTTTTCTCTTTTTGAAACTTCTCTTAATTGTTCCATTTTAATTTTTCGTTCAGCTTCAGTTGTAAATAATTTCATAAT
>CAZOGS010000001.1:50935-52976 GCA_964579375.1 uncultured Muribaculaceae bacterium | reverse complement strand
AAGGTCGTATCGTCAATATTCACAACGCTCATGCTAATTCCGGCGTAAGTTATTCTCATCGTTACGTAACGACAAAAGAAACAAAGATTGCAACTGTTCCTTTGGGCTATGCTGACGGTATTTCGAGGGGATTGTCGGGCAAAATTTTCGGTATTCTTCACGGCAAAAAAGTTCCGCAAATCGGAAACATCACGATGGATCAAATGATGTTTGATATCACGGGAGTTGAGGCTGATGAGGGTGATGTAATTACTCTGCTCGGTCAAGACGGTGAAGAGTCTGTTTCCGTTAATGAATGGGCTGACATTTTAAATACAATAAATTATGAGTTGATTTGCCGCTTGAGAGTTAGACTTTCAAGGGTTTATACAAGATAGTTTTCGCTTAGCAGCGATTGTTTGTAACCCCCCAATTAAGTTTTTGTTTTAATACGGAATAAAAACTTTGGTCATTCAAAAGCAAAAGACGAGCTTTGTTTTTATGTCTTTTGATAGTGATTTTGCAATCCTCGGGCACGGTATAAGTTATTTGTCCGTCTGCCGACATTTTGAGTTTTTTTGTGTTATCTATTGAGGTGATTTCGATTTTTTCGTTTGAAGGAATGACGAGAGGACGTGCATTCAACGAGTGCGGGCAAATCGGCACTATGATAAAAGCGTTTAACCTCGGCACTAAAATAGGTCCGCCTGCCGATATATTGTATGCGGTTGAGCCTGTCGGAGTTGATACGATTAATCCGTCCGCCATATAACTGCAAATGTTGTCGCCGTTTACGGAAACGAAAAGTCTTGCCGTTCTTGAAAAATTTTCACTTTTTATAACAATGTCGTTAAGTGCGGAAAGTCTTCCCGGGGTTGCCGAAAGCATAAGTCTTTCTTCGCATTTTGTTTCTTTGTTTATTATTTTTTCGATGGAGTTTTTGATGTCATTGGGCGAAGATTGTGCCAAAAAACCCAATCTTCCTAAATTAATACCAAAAACAGGTACTGAAAATTTAGCATAAAATCTTGCCGCACGAAGAAGTGTTCCGTCACCGCCCGCAACGATTGCCAATGTAACAGAGGTATCGAGGGCATCAATGTTTGTTATAACGTAATTAATTTTGTGTCGTTCTAATTCCGTTTTTACGGCTTCGACTGTTTTTTCGTAGCAGTTTGAGTTTGAATTGTAAACAATACCTATTTTTTCAAGAGAAATTTCTTCTTTTTCGCAAAAATTTTTCATAGTTGAATTATACATTAAATTTCTCTTTTTGCCTATTCTTTGAAAGATATTTCCGCCCAAATCGGGAAATGATCACTTCCGATTTGATTTCCGAGAGAATAATCTTTTACGGCAAAAGCCTTTGTAACCATAAGATGGTCAAGTGTAATTCTGAACGGAGGAAGCCAAAAAGTTGACCATGTCGGATGAAAAATATTGCTCAAATCTTTCATTTTTGATGTTTTGATGAAATGTTGATAATTGTAAGAATACGGCGTTGTGTTAAAATCGCCTGCAATTATTACATTGTGACCGTTTTCGGCAACATATTTTCCGAGGGTTTCTAACATTCTTTTAGTATTTTTAAAATATTTTTGGCTGCAAGGCGGTGTTGTATGGATACAAATCAGCTCAAAAACTTTTCCTTTGTAGTCGCAAAAAGCTGATATTGCCGGGGTGTTAAATTCCCCTAAATTGAGTTTTCTTATTTCGGAAATATGTATTTTTGAATATAAAGCAATTCCGAAATTGTCTTCTCTGCTGATTTCATAACTGTACGGATAATTTTCTTTAATCGGTTGAAGTTCTTCGCTCCAAATGTCATCAATTTCTTCAAGAATAATAATATCGGGAGCATTTTCCGTTAATTCTTGTCTTAACAAGTCATAATTTTCGTTCTTCGTTAAAATGTTTACAACTTCGATTGTAAAGCCTTTCTTTTTTGTTCTGTCAACAGGCTTTATGACACTTATGACCGAAAACAAATTCAAGATAATTATCATAATTATCAATAAACTTGTTATGTTTTTTTTCTTTTTGATAATACAAAAAATCAGAG
>CAZOGS010000001.1:29671-50835 GCA_964579375.1 uncultured Muribaculaceae bacterium | reverse complement strand
ATTATCAATAAACTTGTTATGTTTTTTTTCTTTTTGATAATACAAAAAATCAGAGCAATTATGCCGAAAAAAAGATATTGTGTTCGGAATTGCGAACAGATGTCGAAAAGAAAATTCAGCTTTGAAAAATAGCCTAAAATTGTTACAGCCAAGGTAAAATAGACGAAAAATTTGAAATATTTCTTTATTTTTTCGATTTTTAGTTTGTCAAACTTCATTTATTTTTCCTTGCGATAAGAACTCCGTCGGGAAGATTAAGAATTTGTGCGGAATAATCATCTCTGTGCGTAATTTCTTCAACGAATGGCTTAACGGGGTCTGCGTGCGAAAGAATGTCGTCCGCTACAATAATTCCGCCAACTTTTAAAAGCGGATGAATTAATTCAAAATCTTTTATATATTGAGCCTTATTTGCGTCAATGAAAACGAAGTCAAAAATTTCGTTTTGTAACTCATTTTTTATTACTTCGAGAGCAGGCCCTAATTTTGCCGTAATAATGTCATCAACACCGCATTTTTTGAAGTTTTCTATCGCAACGGAACGACGTTTTTCCCAATATTCAATGGTCGTAAGTTTACCGCCTGTTTCTTTTAGGGCAAGAGCGGTTCTTAAACCGGAATATCCGTTTGACGTCCCGATTTCAAGAACATTTTGTGCATTTGATACCTTTATCAAAAACTCAATAAAATCGCCCGTTTCTCTTGAAATATTCCAAAAATCGTTTTTGGTTGCTTCCAATTCTCTTAATGTATCTTCAATTATAGTCATTATAAAGTTTGTTCCAATATGTTTATGTTGTTAATTTTGTTGATAATCGTAATTGAGTTTACCGGCATATCGAGAGGATAAGAGCCGACAATTTTTGATGTGTCAAGGTCAATAATTACATATTTTTTTGCCGCAGAATCCGTTACGAGCGCAAGATTTGAGTTTTCAATTCTCGTGATTTTTCTCGGGAAAGACAAGTCAAGTTTAATTGTGGACATATATTTCAATGAGTCTGTGTCCAAAATGTTGATTTCTTTATCCCCCGAACAGAGAATGAATAATTTATTGCCGTATAAGAACAAATCGGTCGGTTTATTGCCCGTTCTTAAAGTTCTTTCTTCAACGGTTGCCGTTATTGGGTCAAGGCTTTCGTCAATTTGGGTACTTTGTGAATTTGTCGGAACGCCTAAGAAACTTTTTGTGCTTTCTGCTAATTTCTTTTGCAAAATTGTTGCTCTGTCGTCAGTTTCTTCTCCGTTGTTTTGTATTTTGTTTAAGTCAAAATCGTTTATTAACAATTTGTTTTGGGTTCTTGAAATAGCATATAATCTGTTTGCATCGTCAATAAGTATTTTTGAAATGTTTTCCATTTTTGTTATGGGAACATTTTTGTATTCATCATCAATTTTGATAATGTAAATATTGTTTGTATTTTTATCGGCATAAGCAAGTTGGGTACCGTTGTCGGAAAGTGACATACGATAAGGAGATGCATCGAGCGAAATTTTTTCCGTAACAGTCATGTCGGATAAATCTATTGCAAAAATAGAATGTCCGTCAGCACTCATTACAAAAGCTTTATTCGTTTCTGCGTTAACTTCAACTTCCGAAGGTTGTGCGTTGATTTCTATGCTTTTTGCGATTTGTTCATTGCCGATATCCGCAACATCAACTTGGTTTTTGCCGAAAATTGCAGCAATTAAAAATCTTTTATCGGGAGTAACTTTTACATCCTTTAAAATACCTTTGAGTTTCAAACCGTAAACTGGTTCGGGACGTCCGGGGGTAAAGACTTTTAAGTATTGAGAGTCAAAATTTGTTGCAAGGAACATTTTCCCGTCAAGCTCTTTCGGCATCTTCGTTTTTACAGCCTTAACGTGGGTTTTTATAATTTTCTTGCCGTTCTTTTTTGCAATAACCGTTTTGTTTGGTGTTTGAGTTTGATTTTGAGTTGCAACTTTTTTGTCAGCCTTAATTGAACGGTCAATAACAGGAATTTCAAGATTTCCCAACAAACCTTTTAAGTTTTCTGAAACGTACAAACCGTTAGGAACAAGCATATCTTGCGGTAAAAGTCCCGTTTGAATAACGTACGGTAAATCCTGATAACTTGTTAAAGTCTTTCTCTTGCCGTCATTTAAAACTTTCAGCAACGAGAAACCGTTATTAAAAACAATAATTTCAGGTTCGTCCTGCAATGTTTTTCCGTTCGGGTATGTCCAAACAATTTCAAGCCTTTTTACTTCTTTTATCTCTTCGGGCAAAACAGGAATGTAAACGGTTCCGTCCTTGAAATTGATTAATCCGTCAAATCTTACCGAGCAATCCCTTGCATTATCGAACAAATATATGTTCATTTGGTGAGGTAACATTATCGCTTCTGCGGACATTCCGACTGAAAGCATAAGTGATGTAAGTATTGCAGGTAATATCTTTTTCATTTTTTGTTCCTATTATTTGTTAAAGGCATTTTTCACTTTGTCGATAATTCTTTCTTGAGGCTTTTTACCTTTTGAAAGTTCAAAAAGTTTTGTATAAAGAATTTTTTCTTCCTCTGACATTGTTTTTGGCGGAGTAAGTTTTACAACGACATGATGGTCACCTCTTCTGCTTGTTCCGATGAAAGGTACCCCTTCACCTTTTATTGTTATTATTTTATCATGTTCTGTTCCTTGTGGCACGGTTATAATTTTTTCTCCGTCCAAAGTCTGTACCGTAACCCTGTCGCCGAGTGCGGATTGAGGGAATGAAATGTTTAAAATAGTGTAAACATCGTTACCTTTTCTTATGAAATAATCATCTTCTTTTACCAAAATAACGACGTACAAATCTCCTGCGGGGCCGCCGTTTTTACCGGCATCACCTTCGCCCGAAACTCTGATTTTTGTTCCGTTGTCTACACCTGCGGGGATTTTTACTTTGATTTTCTTTTCAACTTCTTTTACACCGTTGCCGTGGCAATCAGGGCAAGCTTCCGCATAAATTTTACCTTTTCCGTGACACTTCGGGCAAGTTGAAATTTGGCTGAAATTGCCGAGCAGTGTTTGCTGAACTTGTTGAACTTTTCCTGAACCTCCGCAAGTTGTACAAGTCGTGGGTTGAGTTCCCGCTTTTCCGCCTGTTCCGTTGCAAGTCGTGCAAGTTTCTTCGTGAGAGATATGAAGCTCTTTTTCCGCTCCGAAAATGGCTTCCTTAAAGTCTAATTGAATATTTATCCTTAAATCATCGCCACGCTTTGGTGCATCGGGATTTTCGTATCTTCTTGAAAATCCGCCGCCGAAAAAAGCTTCAAAAATATCATTAAGTCCGCCAAAACCGCCTTCGAACGGTCCTGCGTTGCTATATCCTGCGTTGGATAAACCTTCTTCTCCGTATCTGTCATACAAAGCTCGTTTATCATCGTCAGAAAGGGTTTCGTATGCCTTTCCGAGTTCTTTAAATTTTTCTTCCGCATCGGGTGCTTTATTTACATCGGGGTGGAGTTCTCTTGCTTTTCTTCGAAATGCGGATTTTATTTCATCTTTTCCCGCATCACGACTTACCCCTAATATTTCATAGTAATCCGCCATTTTCTTACTTACCTACCGCTACACTTACCATTGCAGCTCTTAAAACTTTATCGCCGAATTTATATCCTTTTTGCATTTCCTGCATAATTGTTTCTTCGGGTTGTTCTTCTGTCGGAACTTGCATCACCGCTTCGTGAAGATTAGGGTCAAATTTTTCACCCTCTGTTTTTATTTGTTCTAAACCCAATTTTGTAAGAGCGTCTCTGAATTGTTTGTCCAAAATGTTGAATGATTCTTTTGCTTTATCACAATCTTCAATCTTTTCCATAGCCTTTTCCGCACGGTCAAAATTGTCTGCAAGCTCAATCATTTTCTTTAAAGCCAATTCGGTTCCGAATTTGATAAGATTTTCACGTTCGGATTCCTGACGTTTTCTATAATTGTCAAAATCGGCAGCGAGACGCAAATATTGATTATTCAAGGTTTCATACGCTTCTTTTATTTTCTTCAATTCTTCTTCAGCTTTGTTTGTGAAAAGTCCGCCTAAAATACCTTTCTTTTCTTGCGTTTCTTCTTGTTTGTCAGATTTTTCTTCCGTTTTTTCAATATTTTCATTTTCGTTTTCGGAAGTTTTTTCTTCGTTTGCAACTTCTTCGTTAACTGTTTCGTCAATGTTTACAGTGCTTTCCGTTTCTTCTGTCGCAAACGGATTTGATGATTTTTTTTCTTCTTCGTTGTTTTTATTATGTTTTGACATGAATTTACCCTTTTTTAACTATTATAGTTAAAAACAAACTATTCTCAAACCTTTTTAATAATTTTTTAACTTTTGGGGATACAATTTCGCAAAAAAGTGTTATTATTGACACATAGAGGTATCTATGGCTAAAATCAGAAGATTTAACATTTCCCATTTTCAAAAAGTTCAAAAGATGATTTCGTCAATTTCTACGGAAGAAAAAATTTCCTTTTTTGCTACCGCTTTAGGCGGTTTTACGGATTTATTTCAGGATTTTATGCCTCTTTCTCTCAGAAAATCTCCGGAATCTTACATCGTAATCAATGAAAATAACGACGTAAAGGCTTTTATCACGGTGGAAGTAACCAAGGGAAACAAGCACAAATGGTTTATTAAACAGCTTTTTTTGGATAAAAATTCATTTGATGAAGGAAAACAGTTAATCGGTTATATTGTTGCAAAATACGGTGCTTTGGGGGCTGATACGTTTTGTGTTTTGATTGACGAAAATGATGATGTTTCTGCGGAGCTTTTCTCGAAACGGTGCGGTTTTAGGCTTTGTTCAAGAGAGGTCGTTTGGCATGTTGCCGACATTGAGTTAAGCTCAAAATACAGTTGGGCTGATTTTTCTAAAATGAATAATTTTGAAACAAAGAGTGTTGCGGATTTTTATAATGATGCAATTCTCCCGCACTTTAGATTTTCTTTAGAGCAAGATGTGGATGAATTTAAACAACCGCTTTTGAAAAATATTAAGGGCTCTCAGAAGTTAGTTTTGAAAAATTCCGACAAAAGTATACTTGCTTATCTTGAATATCATTTTGTTAATCAAAAAGATTTTTTGGTTGATTTAATTGTGACAAAACCTTTTGAGGATGAGTATTTGCCGATTTTAAAAGCTGTTATTTCTCATTTAAAAACCGTTGTTCCTGACGGAAATGTTTACGTTTTGAACAGAAATTACATGGCAAGTGCGAAAATATTTGAAAATGTTTTAAGCGATTGCGGATTTGAAAAGACACAAACAAAAATGCTTTTCGTGAAAGATTTTTATAAGCCTTTGAAATCTGATGACCCGATTGTCAACCCCGCAGTAATTTTTAATGAAATTACTCCTGCTTTTATGATTGGGGACAGATTGCAAAAATCTGATTAAATAATATAATTTTCTTATGATTGATATTAAAAATGCAAAAAGAATAGTTTTTAAGTTCGGAACGAACGTCTTGAGAGGTGATGACGGTTCAATTTCGCTCTCTCGTATTTACTCGTTTATTGAAGATATTTCCAAACTTCATAAACAAGGTAAAGAAATAATTATTGTAACTTCGGGAGCCGTCGGTCTTGGGGCAAATAAAGCCAACGTTGATACGACGGGCGATGTCATCTTGAAACAGGCTTGTGCGGCAATCGGACAAACAACATTGATGTCGATTTACGAACACGGTTTTGATAAGTACAAAATCACTTGTGCTCAGATACTTTTGACGGAAGAAGATTTCACTCAACGTGTAAAATATTTGAGTTTAAGTAATGTTTTGAACAGGCTTTTGGAGCTTAAAATCATTCCGATTATTAACCAAAACGACACGGTTTCAACAACTGAGCTCGAAGAAGCTCGAGGAGTTCTTGAAGTTTGTTTCTCCGATAATGACAAATTGTCAGCTCTCGTTGCAAGCAAGCTTGAGGCTGATTTGCTTGTCATAATGTCGGATATCGACGGTTTATTTGATGATAATCCTAAAGAAAATCCGAATGCAAAACGCATACCGATTGTTGAAGAGGTTACTCCCGAAATTGAGGGTATGGGGCAAGAAGCCTCAAAAGGCGGCAGAGGCGGTATGAAAACAAAACTTGAAGCCGCAAAAGTCGTCACTCGCTCGGGCGGGCATGTCATTATCGCAAACGGTAAAACACCCAATATCGTTACAAAAGTCTTTAAAGAAGACGGAATCGGAACTTTATTCCTCCCGACAGAACAACTTTCAGGTAAAAAACGTTGGATTGGTTACGCAACAAGTATTACAGGTAAAATTAAAGTCAACGGCGGTGCAAAAAAAGCCCTCGTTGATAAAGATGCAAGTCTTTTGTCCATCGGCGTTTTAGAAATTGAAGGGGATTTCCAAAAAGGTGACGTTGTGACAATTTTGGATGAAAATGAAAATGAGTTTGCAAAAGGTATGGTAAACTACGGAAGTGCCGACTGCAGAAAGATTATCGGCGTTCACTCCGATGAAATTGCCAAAATTTTGGGTCATAAAAATTATGATGCAATCATTACCCGTGATAATATAGTGATTTTATAGGTATAAATATGTCTGATATAAAAACTATTGCTAAAAACGCTAAAATTGCTTCAATTGCACTTTCTTCACTTCCTTGTGATGTCAAAAATGAAGCGTTAAAAAACATTGCCGATGCTCTGAAAAATAACACAAATAGTGTTATCGAGGCTAATCAAAAGGATTTGGAGCTTGCTGAAAAGGCAGTTGAGGAAGGCAAATTGTCAAAATCGGTATTTAACCGATTAAAAGCTGATGAAAATAAAATTAAAGCAATGATTGACGGTATTTATGACGTTATCAAGCTCGATGACCCCGTAAATAAAGTTGAATTTACAAGAGAACTCGCCGACGGTTTGGTTTTGAAAAAAGTAACTTGCCCGATTGGCGTTATCGGTGTTATTTTTGAGGCAAGACCGGATGTTTTGGCACAAATTTCCGCACTTGCAATAAAGTCAGGCAATGCAGTGTTGTTAAAAGGCGGGAAAGAAACAATTAACACAAATAGTGTTATATATAAAATCATTGTGGATGCCCTTGATAAAACAGAGAATTTTCCGAAAAATGTAATCAATTTATTGTTCTCTCACGAGGATGTTGCACAGATGTTATCGGAAGATAAATCAATTGATTTAATAATTCCGAGGGGTTCAAATTCTCTCGTTAAATACATTCAAGAAAACACTAAAATTCCTGTTTTAGGACATGCAAGCGGAATTTGTCATATTTATGTTGACGAAACGGCTGATTTTGATAAAGCTTTAAAAATTATTGAAGACGCAAAATGTCAGTATCCGGCTGCTTGTAATGCGGTAGAAACAATCTTGATAAATAAAAATATTGTTGCTGACTTTTTGCCACTATTTGTGTCAAAAATGTCACAAATAGGCGTAGTTGTTAATTCTGACGAATATTGCAAACAAGTTGTCGACGGTTTGGGAGCCGTTGAAGATTGGTCGCATGAATACGGAGAAAAGGAATTATCAATAAAAATGGTTAATTCCGTTGAAGAAGCGGTCAATCATATCAATGAATACGGTTCGGGGCATACTGATTGCATCGTAAGCGAAAACACAAATAGTGTTAAATATTTTATGGCTCGTGTTGACTCGGCGGGGGTATATCATAATGTATCCACGAGATTTGCGGACGGGTTTAGATACGGTTTCGGTGCGGAAGTCGGTATTTCGACTAACAAAACTCACGCAAGAGGTCCTGTCGGCTTAGATGGTTTAACAATATACAAATACCAACTCGAAGGTCATGGTGATATTGTTGCCGATTTTTGCAACGGAAACAGAACATTTATACATAAAAATTTATAATTTGTGATGTTTTTATTCTTTACCTTTTGAATACTTTTCTTTGATTATTATAAAGTATAAAATTACTAAAGGTATGTATACCGGTAATCCTATAAAAGATAAGCTAAAAAAATGGTATGCTCGCATCGATTGTGCACTAATATAATCAATTATTAAAAAAGAATTAATAATAATTGTTAAAAATAAGGGTATTAGAAATAATTTTATCTTAAACTTTTTATAAAATTTAGGAATTAAAGTTATAAAAAAGAATATAATAGAAATAATTATGGATAAAATGCTTTGCGAAAGAAATGTCAAAAAATAAGAAATATCACCAAAACCGTGTCCCAATTTGGTTTTTGATGATACCGAAAAGTTGAAACATTCAATTAACAAATAATATCCCAAAAAGTATATTGTTAACAAAATAACAAATATTAAAATTTGTTTTTTTATATTAATTTTTTTTTGATTATCCATAAAATACCTTTTAAAATTTTATTTAATCAACATACAATCGCCATAACTGTAGAAGCGGTATTGGTTTTCGATAGCGTGTTTGTATGCATCAAAAACAAAATCACGACCTGCAAAAGCCGAAACGAGCATTAAGAGTGTTGATTTTGGCAGATGGAAGTTTGTAATTATCTTATTAACGATTTTAAATTCAAATCCGGGGTAAATAAATAGTTCCGAGTGGTCTTTTACGGGAATAATTTTTCCGTATTTTTGCATTGTTGTTTCGAGTGTTCTGACGCTTGTTGTTCCGACAGCAACGATATTTTTGCCTTGAGCAATTGCCTCATTTATGGCATTTGCACTTTCTTCGGGGATTTCAAAAGTTTCTGAGTCCATTTTATGGTTTTCAATAT
This sequence comes from uncultured Muribaculaceae bacterium, assembly GCA_964579375.1. Taxonomy (GTDB): domain Bacteria; phylum Cyanobacteriota; class Vampirovibrionia; order Gastranaerophilales; family Gastranaerophilaceae; genus RUG841. Next base: position 42,137 of record CAZOGS010000001.1, on the reverse strand, counting down.
CGTCAACTTTTACGGGTTTAAAGGTACCCAATCCGACGTTAAGATGCACAAAAGCCTTACCGACACCCTTCTTTTCTAATTTTTCAAGAATTTCTTGAGTAAAGTGCAGACCTGCTGTCGGTGCGGCAACAGAACCTTCGTATTTTGCGTAAACCGTTTGATAGCGTTCGAAATCGAGATTTTTGTATTGTTCGTCCGTCATATTTCTTTCGATGTAAGGCGGAAGCGGAATATTTCCGTATTCTCCCAAAATCTCATAGATATTTCCGTTATAATTTAATTTTATTTTCCATTTATCGTCAATTTTTTCCAAAATTTCAACGGAAAGTTTTTCTCCGACTGTTAACACCATTTGTGGTTTTACCCTTTTTGAGGGCTTTATGAGAGCTATCCAAATCGATTTTTCAATTTCTCTTACGAGAAAAATTTCGATTTTTGCACCGGTGTCTTTAATGGAAAATAATCTTGCGGGAATAACTTTTGTGTTGTTCAAAACGAGAAAATCATTTTCGTCAAGATTATCCACAATGTCAAAGAAGTGCTTGTCTTCATAACAAAGAGCCTGTCTGTTTAAGACAAGCATCTTTGAGTTTTCCCTTTTTTGCGAAGGTAATTGAGCGATTAATTCTTTTGGAAGTTCATAATCAAATTCATCAAGTTTCATATTACTTTTCCGGTTTTACGTCAATTACTTCTGATTTTTTTTCTTCCATATCGTCAAGTTGTTTGTTGATGATGAAAGTTTGTCCGATTTGGAAGAGGTTACTTACTACCAGGTAGAGCAAAACGCCTGCAGGGATGGGGATAAAGAAGAATGTCGCAGTCAAGAAAATCGGCATTGTTCTTCCCATCGTTTTTTGCATTGCTTCTTGTTGCGGGTCAAGTTGTTGTTTTGAATTTTTGTTTGTAAGAGTCATTACTTTTGTTGCAAAGAACATTGACAAACCGAAGAAGAGAACCAAAGCGAGAACATCGAGGTTCATTTTTTCGCTTGCTTGTGTTGTCGGAACTTCTGCTGTTAAAATATCGCCCGATCTTTCAAACTTAACGGTTTCCGTTTCTCTTGTATTTACGTTTGTAATATCAACGTCTGCTGCGGTAATGGTTTTGTTTTCAAAGTTATCAACTTGAAAAGCGTTAAGAGCAAGCTTAAATTCAACATTTTCGCCTGCAACGATTTTGTTCATATAGCGGAGATTATCTCTTGAGCTTTTAACTTTTACGTCATTTTCAACCGAGCCGTCGCTGTAGTAAACGGTAGCTTTTTTGCCGAGATTGAAGTTTGCACTGTTGCTGACCATAAACGTATTGTCAAATGAGCGTGCCGAAGTACCTCTTATCGTTGCATCAAGACGGTTGATGAATAAAAATTTTGCATTCCCCGCAAGGTCAATAAATTGAGGGCTAATTAATGCCGTATACAATAAAATGAAAATCGGCATTTGGATTAAAACAGGGAAACATCCGCCCATCGGGTTGAAGTTGTTTTCCTTATAAAATTCCATCATCTTACGTTGCATAACTTGCGGATCGTCTTTGTAACGTTCTTGAATCATCTTCATTTTAGGTTGCATCTTTTGCATAACTTTCATAGAACGTTGTTGTGATACGCTTAACGGCCACATTAAAACTCTGACAATAATTGTTAAAAATATAATTCCCAATCCATAGCTGCCGCAAATATCGCTTAAAGCCTTAAGCAGTTGGATTGTTGCATCTGTAAAAAATTCCACTTTTCTTATCCTTTCGGCTAAACTGTTAAATATATAATATGATTATATCCGCTAAATCTTATTTAACAAGTTTATTTAACCGTAACGGGCTCTTGAGCTTTTGCGGTACCGTGTTGAGTTTTTCCCCAATCCATGGTTTTTTTCGTGAAAATTATTTTAAAAATGATAAATGTAACAACGGGGAACCATAAAATTAACAAGTAAGCACATGTTTCAAATGACTGTTTTATGTTGTCAATCGGTTTAATGTGGTTGTATTTTCTTAAGCTGTAAATTAAGGCAAAATAGAAGAAAATGAAAATCAAAACAGCAAGTGTCAATGACGATAAAATCTGATTTTCATCGTATCTGATGTATCTGAAAATTTGAAATCCGACTTCCGAGAAGAACCAAAACGGAAGCAAAAATTCGCAGATATAAGCCGTCATATCAAGGCTTGCACGCAAAGACATATCTTTTGAAAAAAGCACTGCCCAAAAATTTTCCAAATATCTTCTGATGCTTCCTTCAACCCAACGTCTGCGTTGACGAAGCAAGGGAACGATTTTCATAACCCCTTCTTCATAAACGGAAACTTCGGGGCAAAAACGTATATCCCAACCCTTTATTTGCAATCTTGTTGACATATCAAGGTCATCGGTAATTGTATAATTGTTCCATCCGCCAATGTCTTCTAAGGCTTTTCTCTTGATGAGTTCGCCGTTTCCACGAAGTTCTACAGCTCCTTTAACGGCATCACGACCGATTTGAAAATGGGTATCTAACGCCATTTCGTTATCTTGACAACGTGTTAAGAAATTGTCGTTGCGGTTGCTGATGACTTTTCTTGCTTGAACGGCACCGACATCTTCCGGTTCAAGTTTCGGAACAAGTTTTGTTATAAAATCGGGATTTATTCTTGCATCTGCGTCAAAGACTAAAATAGCCTCTCCTTTTGCCATTTCAAGTGCATCGTTTAGTACTGCCGATTTTCCGGGGAATGCATCTTTTTCCCTTATCAAACATTTTATATTGTGGTTTTCTTCCGTAATTTGCTTGATAACTTCCGCCGTGTCATCATCGCTTCTGTCGTCAATCAAAATAAGCTCATAGTTGTCATAATCAACAGCTGTAATGTTTTCGACTGTTTTTCTGATTACAACACCCTCGTTATGACAAGGAATCATAATTGTTATAAAAGGTTTGTATCCACTGTTTACTTCAACGGGGTGCTTTTTCAAAACTCTGACACGGTGCTTGTTTGCAACATAAATATATCCGCTGTAAACACCCATAATTGCTATCAGTGCAACTAATGCCCAAAATGTATTGAAATAGTTCTGAAAAATAAACAGAAATACCCATAAACCTACTATTATTGATAAAAGAACTAATCTGCCACGCATATTTATTTGTCCATAACTTACTTTAGTAATTTTAGCAAAAACATTTGTAAAAACAACCTTGTTACAAATTTAAACGAATTTTGATATGATATCGAAGGATTTTTCTTGGATATTTTCAGTATCAATCAACAATGATTTTATGCTCTTTTCGGCTTTAAACCAAGAAATTTGTCGTTTGATATAATGTCTTGTGTTCTTTTTTATTTCCTCAATTGCGACCGAAAGCTCCTCACTATTGTTAATTACGGGATAAAGCTCTTTTAGTCCGATTGTGTTCATTAAAACCTTATTTTCGCCGTATTTTTCAAAAAGGTTTTTTGCTTCGTCAAAAAGACCGTTTTCAAGCATTATATCGACTCTTTTGTCGGCTCTGTCGTACAAAAATTTCCGTTCCTGTACATTCAATCCGAGCCAAAGAATATCATAAGGGCAATCTTTAGATTGTAACTTTGCTCCCGAACGTACTATTTCCAAGGCTCTTACGATTTTTCGCTTATTGTTGGGGTGGATTTTTTCCGCCATCTCCGGATTTTTTTGAAGCAATTCTTCATACAAAATTTCATTGGAAATATTTTCTGCCTGTTCCCTGAAATCCTTGTCTGCAACAACTTCCGGAATGTCAAAAGTTCCGCTTAACGAACGAAAATAAAGTCCTGTTCCCCCTGTTACAATCGGTATTTTGCCTCGATTTGAGATGTCTTTTATAAGTTCATCCGCATCTTTTACAAAACATCCGACGGTGTATTCTTCCGTAACATCGCAAATATCAATCAAATAGTGCGGAATGCCTGCCATTTCCTCTTTTGTAGGCTTCGCCGTTGCAATGTTCATTTCTCGGTATACATATCTTGAATCAGCCGATATGATTTCACCGTTGAAATTTTTTGCAATTTCTACCGCAAGTTTAGACTTGCCTGTCGAGCTTGGTCCCGACAGAGCTATTATTTTCGGTTTGTTCATAATATAAAAATACCGTTAAAACGTAGTAAACAAGATACATAAACGAAAGTAACATCGGAATAATTGAAAGAAAATTGTTTCCGAAAAGTACATTCGTGAATGATATAAACATATTAATTAAGCACATTACAACAACTATTGTTATTGAGGCAAATAAATTTTTGAAAGTAAAGACAATTGCTTTAAGCAAGGCACTGAGGGGGTTTTTCGTTGAATAAAACAACGCCGGAGCAAACCACAAAATAAGAATTGAGAACAGAAAATATAATACCAATCCGCCAAGCATAATTCCCGTTAAAATCCCGATTTGTTCGGTAGACAGTGTTTGCATGAATTTTGTGATTTGTTCGGTAGTCCCTGTTTCAAATATTTCTCTTGGAATTTTTGCTCCCTCAAAGGCTTGACTTGTAAAGTATATGAACAGTGCATAAAGTCCGTATGAAATTATGCCGTATAATATTACGGAAATTCCGACCGAAAAAATGTATTCTCCGACACCGGGGAAGAAATTTTTTAAAATCTCAATTTGTGCTTTGTTTTTTTCTTCGGGCGTTTCATAAACCTTGTTTTTGTTTGCAACTACAGCCTTTATACAATTATACCAACCTGCCAAAAAAGTTATAAAACATAAAATTACGATACTTATTGAAAAAATAAATCCGATGTCAATTCCTTTTTTAGCGGAAAGAGGCATAGCAACAAGCATTGAGATTAAAGCCCATATAAATAGCGGTTGCATAACCATTAAGTTATCTTTTAACAAAATTGCCGATTTTTTAAAAATGTTCATATCCATAGTGAGATTATTATAACATGAATATTTTTTGTTCATATTGCCCGATTAAATCAATTTTCACAAAAGAAAAAAGAGCCCGTTAGGCTCTTTTATTGTTTTTCGTTAAATTTAAAAATTACAAAGCTCTTTCAACTTTTCCTGCTCTGAGGCATGAAGTACAAACTTTAATTTTTTTAACAGTTCCGTTTTGGTTAACCTTAACAGTTTGAAGGTTCGGGAATTGTCTGTGAACATTTTGTTTGTGTGAAAATGAAATCTTTGCTGCTTTTAATGATTTTTTTCCGCAGATTTCGCATTCGATTGACATGATATATTTCCTTTCGATGATAAATTTTGCTTTCGTAACTAAGATATTAAATTAAACAAAACAAATAATCAATACCCGATTTTTGCCAAAATTAAAAAATTTACAACTTTTTAAATATTAATTTTAAAAAATATGACTTTTAAGTATAATATAATCGGAAGTAATCGGAAGGTTTTTATGAGCGTAGGTACAAAGTCAATCAGGGAACAGTTTGAAGACGAAGAAATCGCAACATTGAGTGAGTTTGCGGCGAAAAGCAGGTTCTCCCGAGGAAGAAAATTGTCGGAAAATCCTTGTCCTTTAAGAACTGATTTTCAACGTGACAGGGACAGAATTTTGTACTCCAGTGCTTTCCGTCGATTAAAGCACAAAACACAAATGTTCTTTTCTCCCGATGATGACAATTACAGAACAAGAATGACTCATACCCTTGAAGTTGCACAGGTTTCAAGAACAATTGCAAAAGCTTTGAAATTGAACGAAGAATTAACGGAAGCAATCGCTTTAGGGCATGACATAGGTCACACGCCGTTCGGTCACAGCGGCGAAGCGGTTTTGAATGAAATTATGGATGGCGGCTATCGCCATAACGAACAAAGCGTCCGTGTTGCGGAAGTCATTGAAAATATGAATTTGACGGAAGAAACTTTGAACGGAATTTTATGCCATTCTTATGCCCTTGAACCTGCGTATACTCTTGAGGGGCAAATTGTTCAGCTTGCCGACAAAATTGCATATCTCAATCACGATATCGAAGATGCAATAAGAGCAAGAATAATCCACGCAGAAGATTTGCCTCAAGATTCTATCGAGTATTTTACGTCCGATAAAAATGTAAGATTTACGACAATGATTTACGACATCGTTCAAACAAGTATGGGCAAAAATAAAATAAGAATGTCAGAAGAATGTTTCTCTCACATGAAAATTTTGAGAACTTGGATGTTTGACAACGTTTATCTCGGTTCGGAGGCAAAAAGAGAAGAGCCGAAAGCAAAAAATATCGTAAAAACATTGTTTGAATATTATTTTGACGAGCTTCAAAAAAAATATCCGCACTCCACGGAAGAAGCCTTGAAACGTACTGTTTGCGATTATGTATCGGGCATGACGGACAGATATGCAATGGCAAAGTTTAAAGAACTCTTCCTCGTAACTCCTCTCGAGTACGTAAGAAACGACAATTTCTTAAACAGAATGGTTCTTGTAAACGGTTTGGCGGTATAAATTTATGGCAATGACGTATCAGGAAGCTGTTGAGGAAATCAAAAGACGTTTGGACATCGTTGAAGTTGTTCAAAGATACGTTGTGCTTAAAAAATCCGGTGCGAACTATATGGGCTGTTGCCCTTTTCATAAGGAAAAAACTCCTTCTTTCTCCGTAAATCGCCAAAGAGGTATTTTTAAATGTTTCGGTTGCGGCGAGGGCGGTGACGCAATTTCTTTTTTGATGAAAATTCAAGGGAAAAATTTTAAAGAGGTCATTGAAGAAGAAGCCAAAAATATGGGAATTGAGCTTCCCGTTTCGCACGGCAACGGCGATTTTTCGAAGAAAAAACAAGCCGCCCTCGAAATGATGAAAAAAGCCGCTGATTTTTTTCAATATAACCTTTTTAACTCTCCCGAGGCTGAATTTGCAAGAGAATATTTGAAAAAACGCTCAATTACCGAAGATATCATAAAAACATACGGAATAGGCTACTCTCTAAAGTCTTTCGACGGTTTGCAACAACATTTGATGACCGATAATCAAATTTTGGAAAATGCAGGTCTTGTCATAAAAAGAGAAAACAAAAAAGGTTATCTCGACAGGTTTAGAGGACGTTTGATGATTCCCGTCAAAGATGAGAACGGGCATGTCGTTGCTTTTGGGGCAAGAGCGTTGGAAGACGGACAAAATCCTAAATATTTAAACTCTCCCGATACGATTTTGTACAATAAAAGTAATATTTTGTATGGTTTTGATACCGCAAAAGATGCTATCCGTGAGCTTGACAGTGTTTTGATTTGCGAAGGATATTTTGATACGATTTCTTTGCAGGTCGGAGGGGTTAAAAATGCCGTGGCTTCTTGCGGAACGGCACTTACGCACAACCATATCAGATTGATTGCAAAATATTGTGAGTCGAGAAAAATTTACCTCGCTTTTGATACCGATAATGCAGGGCAAATGGCAACAGAAAGAAGTGCTTCGCTCATAAAAGATGCTTTTGGCGGACTCGGAGAGATAAAACAATTTGATTCTTGTTATGCAACAACAGGCGACCAATATGCCTGCGAAATACGTGTCGTTTCTCCTCCTCAGGGTAAAGACCCCGATGAATTTATTCGTGAAAACGGCGGTGATGCATATATTGAACATATGTTAAATGCTCCGTTGTTATTGGATTACAGGCTTGATAAACTTATGGGGAATGTTAGGGATGATATTTCTCCGCTTGAAAAGACCAATGTTGTTGCAAAAATCATACCTTTAATTGAGGAAATCGGAAATAATATAGTCCAAAATGAATATGTAAAGAGGGTTGCAACTCGTTTACAAATCGATGAGGGACTCTTATTAAGGGAAATAAAGGCTTTCAGACAAAAAAATGACAAAATGGATGCACCGATTTTTGAAGAAAAAAGTCAAATTGTAACAAAATCTTCAAATTTCATCGAAAAAATGCAAAAAAATTTATTGAGTCTTTTTTTTATTAACGTGAGTGATAGCAATCGCTCCCAACTGATAAGTATAATTCAATCCCAAAAAATCGCAAATAAAAACCTTAATATATTGGCTCAAACAATTGACAAAGTGGCATTTATGAGTAATAATACCGAAGAATTAACGCAAGCGTTATTCAATGAATTTGAGAACAATAGCGAAATAAAGCATATAATAACAGATTTAATATACTTATCCAAGTGCTACGAGAACCTTACCGATAGTGAAGTTCAGGTAGCAATGGCTGAAACGACGGAAAAAGTTGAACTTTTCAGACGAAAAGAAGAATTAAAGCAACTGAGAATACAGTCGAGAAGTAGTGTTAGAAACGATTCTGACGAAGTTCAATATCAAATTACTGTCAACGAAAAATTAAAAAGTGAAAATCGGAGAAATTAATCAATGACAAGAAAAAGAATATCGGAAGTTTCATCATCAGAAGAAAGATTTGAAGATGAATTAACCGAAACATCTACTGATATGGGCAATCCTGTGTTTGGAGCTACGGATATTGCTGACGTTATGATGAGCGGCAACAGCTCGAAGATGATAGATTTAAGTGAAGCAGGCGGTTTTGATGAAGAGTCGCTTGATGATGCGGAAGATGCAAATGTTGATGCTCTTTCAAAAGGTTTTTCAACTGATGATCCCGTAAGAACTTATCTTCGTGAAATCGGACGTATTAAACTTTTAACGGCAGATCAAGAAATTGATTTGGCAAGAAAAATCATTGAAGGCGGTAACGCAGGTGCCATCGCAAAAAGAAAGTTGGTACAAGCAAACTTAAGATTAGTTGTTAGTATTGCGAAAAAATATGTCGGAAGAGGCATGCTTTTCCTTGATTTAATTCAAGAAGGTAACTTGGGTTTAATCAGAGCAGCTGAAAAATTTGACCATGAAAGAGGATACAAATTCTCGACTTATGCAACGTGGTGGATTAGACAGGCTATTACAAGAGCAATTGCCGATCAAGCAAGAACAATCAGAATTCCTGTTCACATGGTTGAAACAATCAATAAACTTAAAAAAGTTACCCGTAAATTGGCTCAAGAGCTTTCGAGAAAGCCGACGGAAGATGAACTTGCACAAGAAATGAACATTTCTATCGGCAAGCTTCGTGAAATTATTAAAGTTGCTCAAGAACCTATTTCTTTTGAAGCACCTATCGGAAAAGAAGAAGATTCAAGATTGGGTGATTTCATTGAAGACAAAGATGCTGATGCTCCCGCAAAAACAGTTGCTCAAGAACTTTTAAGAGAAGATTTAAGCGAAGTTTTATCCGGTTTGTCAGCAAGAGAACGTGATGTATTAAGATTGCGTTTCGGTCTTGATGACGGTCGTCAAAGAACTTTGGAAGAAGTCGGACAATTGTTTGGAGTTACTCGTGAACGTATCAGACAAATTGAAGCAAAGGCTCTTCGTAAATTAAGACATCCCAACAGAAGCAAACGTCTTAAAGAGTACGTTGAAGTTTAGTTTTTAGAAAAAGCGGTTTCGAAACCGCTTTTTTTTGTGTGTAAATTTCGATTAAAAGTTGTAAAGATAGTTTGAAAAGCTGAAAATTTCCTGTATAATGAGTTTGTATCAAGGAGATTTTACCGTGAATGAATTAAAATATAAAAGAATTTTGTTAAAGATAAGCGGTGAAGCACTTATGGGAACGCAACAATTCGGGATTGCTCCCGAGCCGGTTGCAATGATTGCAAAAGAAATAAAGATTGCCCATGACGCAGGTGCTGAAATCGGTATCGTTGTCGGCGGGGGAAATATATTCCGTGGCGGACAAAAAAGTGAACAATTGGGAATGGACAGAGCTTCGGGCGATTCCGTCGGAATGCTTGCAACCGTTATGAATGCGATTGCTCTTCAATCCGCACTTCGCAAATTGAATGTTTCTTGCAGAGTACAAACGGCAATAGACATCAATAAAGTTGCTGAGCCTTATGTTCGATTTAAGGCAATTCGACATCTTGAAAAGGGCAGAGTTGTGATATTTGCGGCAGGCACGGGAAATCCGTTCTTTACAACAGATACGGCAGCGGCACTTCGTGCATCCGAAATTGGTGCGGATGTGATGTTAATGGCTAAAAACGGTGTTGACGGAGTTTATACGGCTGACCCGAAAGTCAATCCCGATGCTAAAAAATATGATTTTATTTCTTATGATGATGTTATTATAAGAGGCTTAAAAGTAATGGATACGGCATCTTGTGCTTTATGCAAAGAAAATAAGGTTCCGATAATCGTATTTGATTTTGCGGAAGAAGGTGCGGTAATGAAAATATTAAACGGTGAAAAAATAGGTACTTATGTAGGAGGAAATGACTAATGCCGGTTGAAGAAATTATGAACGAAGGTAAAGAAAAAATGGAAAAAGCGATTGGAACATTAAAAAAATCTTTCGCTTCGGTAAGAACAGGCAGAGCTAATCCGCTCATTCTTGACAAGGTTACGGTTGATTATTACGGAGCACCCACACCGCTTCGTCAAATGGCACAAGTTACGGTTCAGGAAGGAACGACTCTTGTTGTTGCACCGTTTGACAAATCAATATTGAAAGATATTGAAAAAGCAATTATCAAAGCTGATTTGGGTATTACGCCGAACAGCGACGGTATTGTCGTAAGACTTCCGTTCCCGCCTTTGACATCAGATAAGAGAAAAGAAATTGCAAAAGATGTTAAAAAGTTAGGTGAAGATGCTAAAGTTGCAATCAGAAATATTCGTCGTGATATGACTGATGATGTCAAAAAAGCCGAAAAAGCCGAAAATCTTCCTGAAGATGCGGTTAAAGATGCTCAAGACAGTATCCAAAAATTGACTGATAAATACACAAAAACAGTTGAAGATTTGTGTGCAGAAAAGGAAAAAGAGGTTTTAACAATATAGTGACACCAACGGAAGAAGCAGCAGCAAAAAAGAATAGTGATACAAGAGCATTAACGGGTTTAATTACCGGATTAATTATTTTTGCATCAATTTACATAGGCGGATTTGTTTTCGCCGCAGTCGTCGGTATTTTCGTATTCTTTGCATTGAAAGAATATGTAAATATCTTGCGGTGCAAGGGCTTTCAGCCTTCATTCAGAATATCGTTGTTTGTGTCTTTTTTGCTGTTCTTAATTTCCGTAGCACACAAAAATGAGTTATTCCCGCTTGTATTGTTTTTGGGGGTAACTTTGTCATTTTGTGCGGTTCTGTTTAAGTTAAGACAACCGTATATTGCAAATGTTGCAACGACGGTTTTTGGCTTCATTTTATGTTGGCTTCCGACTCACGTTTATCTTATCAGAGGGCTTGGTTCCCCCGGAAAAGGCTTCTTGACTTTGTGCAATCACAATGAAGGACTCGGATTTTTGATAATGATGTTTTTCACCATTTTGGCAACCGATATTTGTGCGTTTTTTGTCGGTCGCAAATTCGGAAAACATAAGCTTTGCCCTGAAGTAAGTCCGAAGAAAACGATAGAAGGTTCTGTCGGCGGAAGCGTTGCCGCAATTTTGGTTGCGATGCTTTTTGGTTCGGCTTTCGGCATGCCTCTTTGGCAGTCGATTTTGGGCGGTGTTTTGATAACATTCTTTGCTCAAATCGGTGATTTATCTGAATCATTGCTTAAACGTGATGCGGGCGTGAAAGATTCCGGAAACAGTTTGCCCGGGCATGGCGGATTTCTCGATCGTGCTGACAGCTATATACTTTCGGCTCCCGTTGCATATTATTTCTTTAAATTTGTCGTAATGGGAAATTGGACTTTATTAGATTGTATTCAAAAGGCTTTTTCTAATGTCGGACTCATGTAAAGATATTTCTTCTTTGCTAAAAAAAACAGGGTTTGAAAATTTAGATGAAAAATTTTTTGAACCTGCATTTACGCACTCTTCGTACACAATTGAACAAAAATTACCGCAAAGTGATTGTTACGAAAGGTTAGAGTTTTTGGGCGATGCCGTTTTGAAACTTGTTGTAAGTGATATGCTTTACAAAAAATTCCCGAACAGTGATGAGGGAAAGCTTTCGAACATTCGTGCAATTCTTGTCAGTGATGATTTTTTGTTTAAGCTTGCTCAAGATTTAGGATTTAAGAAATATTTAAGGCTATCAAAAGCTTTTGAAAAAGAAGGCGGTCGAAAAATCGTATCAATTTCAGCTTGTGCATTTGAAGCTTTTTTGGGTGTTCTTTTTGAACAAGGTGTGGAAGTTGGCAAAATTTCAAAATTTTTGAATGATTTGTATTCAAAATATGAAGAGGAATTACAAACCATATTGCCAAAGTTTAACGCTAAAGCCACTTTGCAGGAACATACTCAAAAAATAAATCAAGATTTACCGACTTATGAACTTGTTTCAAAGGTTGGCGAAGATAACGATGCAACTTTCACAATGAGAGTTTCGTATAGGGGCAATATTTTGGGTATCGGCGTCGGAAAATCAAAAAAACAAGCGGAGCGTGAAGCTGCATATCAAGCATGTATAAAGTTACATTTAACAGGAGAAAATAATGAATAACGTTATTATTTCACCGTCAATTTTATCGGCGGATTTTGCTAATTTAGAACGAGATATTAAAAAAATCAAAGA
>CAZOGS010000001.1:11007-29571 GCA_964579375.1 uncultured Muribaculaceae bacterium | reverse complement strand
TTGATTAGGTCATTCGGTATCAAAGTCGGACTTTCAATTAAGCCGAAAACAAGTCCTGAAGAGATAAAGGAATATCTTGATAAAGTTGATATGATTTTGGTAATGACTGTCGAACCGGGGTTCGGAGGTCAGTCATTTATGCCTGATTGTGCGGAAAAAATCAAGTATATCAGAGAAAATTCGACCAATAAAGATTTAAGAGTTGAAGTTGACGGCGGAATAAATTCGGAAACGGCGAAGGTTTGCAAAAATTTTGGAGCAGATACTCTTGTTGCGGGCAGTTATGTTTACGGAAATCCTGATATAGCAAAAGCAATTCAATCTTTGAGGTAGATAATGTATAAGACAGAGGGCTTAATAGAAACGCACTTTCACGGTGCATTCGGTATTGATTTTATGGATTGTACGGCAGATGAAGTAATTCAAGTTGCCGAAGGTGTTGTCAAATATGGAATAACAAGAATTTATCCGACATTAATGACGGGCGATTTTTCCCAAATAAAAAAGCAGATAGACGTTATTAAGGAAGCGGCGGAAAAACAGCCCGAAAAGACTGCAAAAATTTCAGGGATACATCTTGAAGGCCCGTTTATTAACCCTTTGAAAAAAGGAATTCATCAGTCGGAATATGTTTTGAAGCCGACCGTTGAAAATTATAAAAAATTAGAAGATGATTTTATAAAAATTGTCACGATTGCTCCCGAACTTGACGAAAATCGGGAACTTTGTAAATATTTGCATACGAAAAATGTACTTGTTCAAGCCGGACATACGATGGCTGATGATTTGGCTGAATGTAATTCCGTGACGCACTTTTTCAACGCAATGCCCCCGCTTTCGCACAAATATAAAAATATTATTGCAGAAGCTATTGCCGACGATAATTTGTATCTTGAGATGATTGCCGACGGAAACCACGTTGTTGATGATGTTTTGAAGCTTGTTTTTAAGGCTAAAAACAGAAGAAAAATTGTTTTGATTTCTGATGCTTTGCCGATTGCTCACAGTGATTTTAAAAAGGGGCTTTTTGCGGGGCAAAAAGTTATGCTTAATAATGGTAGCTTTTTCAATGAAAACGGTACTCTTGCCGGTAGCGGCATGTTGCAATCGGATATTTTAAAAAGACTTGTAACGGAAGAAATTTTGTCGTTTGACGATGCAGTTTATATGATGAACGTAACTCCGCAAAAATACCTCAACGTCTTGAATAATGCCTTTGTTACTTTTGACGATGAGATAAATGTAATTAAAGTTGATTTTATTTAAAAATTTAAAAATCAAATACTTTTTCGGATTTCTTTTTGATGTAAAGATTGCCTGCAAACTTTTTGTAACAAGAAAGCTCATCTTTGAGTGCGTAAATTTCTTTGTCATTTTTTGCAAGTTTCTTTCTCATATCGTCCGCTTCCGCCTTGCAACGAACCAAATCCATAATTACGGCATCAATTCCGCCTAATTTTTCTTCAAGCTTACTTTCCAATTTTTCATCAAGCAATGTTGCAAACTTGTCATATACGCCTGTCTCAATGTTTTTAACGGCACCCGTTATTTGCTTCAGTAAAGCGAGCGTTTCGTCGGCTCTTTTTTGTTCTGCCGGTAATTGGGGGGTTCTTTCGGGGTGTTTCGACGGAGTCTTTTTTAATCCGTTTTTAAGCTGAACGGATTTTTCTTCTTGCAAAGTTGCTTTGTTTTGCAAGTCTTGCAAGCGTTTTAACGTTTTGACATCTTCCGTCGTAAAATATGTTAAACCTTTTTCATTCTTTTTTAACGGTAAATTGCCACTTTTGCAAAGACGAAGAATTTCGTCATTATCAATTTTCAAAATATCTCGAACCGTTTTGGGCAAAATTTCGAGTCCGTTTCCCATCTTAAATCCCCTTTTCTTTTCTATATTATATTAGAGATACAGAAAACATGGAAAAAATTAATATAATTTTTTGAAGATTTGTTACGAATTTACACTGAAATACAAAATTAAGCATTTCTTAATTCTTGAAAAGCATAGTATAAAATGTTAGTATTTTTTTATGTTAAAGAGCAGTTTGAAAAACATATTCTTTGTGTTTCTCTTTTTCGTTCCAGTCGGAATGATGTACCTGTTATATTCCGATTGTTTTTTTGTTGAGTCTGATTCTTTTCTTTTTTTCGGAAGAAACATTTTTAATTCGGATTCCGGAAGATATGTTGCGACTGTAATTTGGAATTTTGTTGTTGAACATTTGCCGAGAATTTTGAATGTGCATATTTTCGATTTGTACTCATCCGTTATTTTTCCTTTTGAAATTTTGATATCTGTGCTCGTTTTTTTACTTATTTCCTTCCCTTTTGTGTTCTTCTTTGATAAAAATGACAAAACGAAAGGATTGTTTTGGCTTCTTGCTTATTTGAGTACGTTTTTTCTTTTATTTAACGCAACGCACTCGTATTTTGGGGTTCTGTTTCCGATTACGTTTTTGGAATATGAAGCAAGCTTAATTCCTTTTTTATTATTCTTATGTTTTATAATCTATTTTTACTCGAGTGAAAAAATACCGAAAAGACCTATTTTTATACTGTTTTTGATATTATCGTTTTCGGCGGGATTAACCTTGGAAGTTTTGAACATTCCGTCGGTAATGTTTACTTTTTTAGTAACGATGTTAGCTTTGTATGATTTTTGTTCGTCAGAGAAAAATTTTGTGTCAAAGCAACGTTTGAAAATGTTTTTATCAGTTTTTCTTGTTAACTTAACTGCTTTTTTAATGTATTACATTGCACCGCCGAGTCACGGGTATCTTAGTAAACATATATCATTTTCATTGAATAGTGAATTTTTAATACGTATGTTTGACGCTGTCGTTATTAAACTGTTACCTTTTCACTTTATAAATATATTGGCTGTTTTTTTAATTTTATTTTTTAGAAAAAGTTTTTATAAGCAAAATATCAGAATAATTTCTTCTGTTTTCATATGTAATTTGTGCTTTTTTATCTATTATTTCTTTGTTTTGCATCTAATACTCTTTTTTGTAGACATTGATGCAAGTGACTTTTTCTGCGGTGTAAAAACATTCCTGCCTTATATTGCCGTTTTATTGTCGTTTAATTTTTTATTATTGGGTTATTTTATTGCACATGGTTCTTACAAAAACAATTGTGCAAAAAATACGGCAAAAATAATTGCGATTTGTTCGATATTATTGGTAAATTTTCAACTCTTTATTGATTATATTCCGAATTTTGTTTCCCAAAAAAATGAAAACAAAAAGGATAAAGAAATTTTTTATGCAATCGAAAAAAGTTTGATGACACAAGTCGGTCAAGAAACCGTGATTATTCCGCTGAAAAAGATTGATAACCCGTATGGATTGGGAAAACATTTGAGGATTTTGGTCGGTGTTTTTGCCGTTCATTACCCTGATTTTGAAAAGTTAAAAACGGTAATAACGGATAGTAACCTTGATACGGAAGAGCTTTCTGAAGAAGAAAAGAAAAATCTCAAATTTTCTAACCTCTTACTGCATAAAATTAATAAATTGGATAAAAATTTTAATATGGATTTTTTTGTTGATAAAAAAGAGGGCTCAAGAGTTTATTACAAAAGAAATCTTTCGGAATAAAACCGTTTTGTATATGGTATGATAACATCTATGAATAGATCTTTTAAAAACATATTTTTTCGAATAGTTAAAATTATATTTTTTATTTCGATTTTTTTAACACCAATTATAATTATGTATTTTCAGTCGAAAAATGCTCCTTTGGTCGGTCATGATTTTTTCATATTGTATGGAAGAAAATTTTTAAACCCCGAACACGGAAGGTATATTGCAACGTGGCTTGGGCATATTTTTATTGAACGTTTACCTGTTTTGCTCAACATACATGTTTCCGATTTGAATGTATCTGTTATTTTAGGTCTTAAAATTTTCATAAACACAATAATTTTTTCATTAATTTCTTTTGGCTTTCTCATGTTTTTTGATAAAAAGGACAAAGGGGATGTATGGATTTGGTTATTAGGGTATTTGGCATCGTTTTTTATTCTTTTTAATAACAATTTCTTCTTCTTTTCGATATGGGAATTAACGTCTTTTTTAGAGTATGTTGCTTCTTTAATACCTTATTTGATATTTTTGTTAGGAATATTTTATTTCTATACAAAAGAAAAAATTCCGACGAAACCTGTCTTTATCTTGATTTTATCGGCAATTTTTTTCTCCGGAATAACCGTAGAACTTTTAAATATTCCTTCTTTTATTTTTATTAGCTTGATAACACTATTTGTGTTAATTGATTATTTGAAGTCTGACAAGACGGATGTTTTAAAGAAGCAACGGCTGAATTTCTTTCTTTGTGTATTTTTTGTTCATTTGTTTTCGCTATTTTTATATTATATAAACCCTGCAGATAATCAATTTAGTGATAATCATTTGTTTTTCAGCCATTTGAAATCTCATTTATCATCGGTTTGGGATTTTTTAGTGGTTAAATTATTACCATTTCACATATTAAATATAATTGGTCTGTTTTTAATTTTTTTATTGAAGAAAAATCAAAAAGAGCAAAATGTCAGGTTTGTTTCTTCCGTGTTATTGATTAATTTATCTTTCCTTTTCTTCTATATTGCGGTTTTATATTTTATATTTTGCTTTGCGGGAATAGATTATAATGATTATTTTGGTGATGAAAAAAACTTTTCACCGTACGTCGTAGTACTGTTGTTAAATAATTTCATGATATTGGGGTATCTGATTTCTTCGTATGCTTCTTTGTCTGCAAAAAAAATTTATATTCTAAAAATGTCGGCAATAGTGCTTTCATTATTGCTAATAGACAGAGGTTTTTTTGAAAATCATGAAATGGTGCAAAATCTTTGTATAGATTGCACTCAAAGTGTTTATCGAATAGAAAAAACGATAGTTAAACAACGAGGGCGGGAAACTATTATCATTCCTGCTAAAGGTTTTGAAGTTTTTGATAATTTAACAAGAAGTTATTTCTCAACATTGACGGTTCTATACTATCCCGATTTTCAAAATGTTAAAACAGTAATAACTGATTCCAATCTTGAGCCTGATGAATTAACGGAGGATGAAAATAAACATCTTAGATTTTCAGACCTTTTACCTCATAAAATAAATAAATATGAGGGCGAATACGGTATGTTAGACCGTTTTGAAAAAGAAAAAGAAGAAGGCTCGAGAGTTTATTTCAAAAAAATGAAATAAAGGATAACGTGACTTGTTTTTCGTTAAAGAGTTTAGCTGAAGAATAACTAAATAAAAAGCCGACATTGTCGGCTCGTAAGAATGGAATTTGATTGGATTTAAGGAATTTGTTTATTAGCTGCTCATAAGTTCCATTGCTTGTTGTAGCAACTGTTTGCTTGTTTTCATCAGGTTTTGAGTAATACTCCATTGAGTTTGTGCCATTTTGTAGGTATTGATGTTCTTACCTAAACTCGAGTTGGAGAGCTCGATTAAGCCCCCTCTGACTTCGCCTGTACTGCAAACCGGTTTTCCGGATTCATCGGTTTCAATAAACTGCAATGGCTTAATTTCAAAAAGTTCAGCGGGATTGTGGAAATTCATGATGGCAATTTTGTACAAAGGTGTTTTAACTTTACCGTTTTCGGCTTTTCCGTAAACGATGCCGTCACCTTCGATTTTAAATTCATCATATTTTCCGAGGTATTTGCCGTTACCGGGGTCAATCCAAAGTTTAATATCAGTTGTAGGAATTTGAACGCTGCCGCCATTTATGGTTGCTTCGGTAAAAATGTCCGCATCCATCGGTTTTGTACCTTGCATAATTTCGCCTTTATCGTTTAAGATATAGCCTTGAACTCTTTTTCCGTCCGATGTCTTATAAACACCTTCACCGTCAAACTTAAACTCACCCAATCTTGTATAGGCAATTTTTCCCGCAGAATCTCTTATAACAAAGAAACCTTTCCCCTCAAGATAAACGTTTTCATCTGATGTTCCGGGGGTTGATTTTCCTTGGCTTGAACTTTTGTAAACAGAATCGGGAGCTACACCGCCCATATAGGTTTTGAAATTTATTTTGTTTTCACGATAGCCCGGAGTGTAACAGTTAATCATGTTTTCTCCGATGCCTTCCATCCAGTGATCAGTCATTGTTTGTGTGTTTAGAGCATTAATAAACGAATCGTTCATTAGTATTCTCCTTCTTCATTATTTTGCTGATATTGTTTTCTGTTTTGGTTTTGATTTTGTTCCTGATTTTGTTTTTGTCCTCTTGATTTGTACGACAATTCATTATAAGGAATTTCTTGTTCTTCGAATGTTTGTTGTAAATACGCAATGTTGCTTCTTAAAAAATCTTCTGCCGCTTCGTTTGTCGGCAAAAATTGTGCACTGATCTTTCCGTCCGTGCTTACTCTTATGACTGCTGAAATATCATTTCCAAAGTCAATTCTGACGGGTTTCTGTGTCGATTTTGCGTTTTCAATCATGTTCATCAATGTTTTTGAAACTTCGGCACTTTTATAAACCGTTCCGACTTCTTGTGCTGAAGATACCATTTGCTCCGTTAAAATTTGTCCGTTAACCGTAAATCCGCAGTTTCCGTTTTTAACTGCATTGGCAAAAAACATTGCATCATCTCTGTCTATGCTCATACAATCGTATTTATATGACGATTTTAAATCTTTCACGTCAAAATTTGAAATGGAAGATATTAAATTTTGCGTTTCTGTATAGTCTTCAAACTCGTTTATGAAGTCAAAATAGTTGTTGTAACCGATTTCACCCGTTAAAATGTCGGAAAACATTGCTCCGTCTTCTCTTCTTAACAGTTTTTCGATTTTGGATTTTATTGAGTTGTCTGTCGAATTGTTTAGTTCGATTTTCACTTGTCTTTTTTCCTTTTTGCTTCTCTTTCGAGCTCTTCCTGTTCTTCTCGGTGTCTTGCGAAAAACCTCTGAACCGCAACTTCCGATAACCTTTTTAACTCAGCCGCCTTTTCTTCTTCTTTGTAAATTTCGTGCATCCGTTCTTTGTGTTTCTCAAGAACTTTTACATCTTTTTCCGCTTGTGTCAGTTTTCTCTTTTCTTCCGCAAGAACCTCAAGTGCTTTTTGCTTTTCTTCTTCCAATTGAGTTCCTTTTTCGTACAGAGATTTAAGAAATCTGTCGTATGCTTCGAGCATAAAGGCATCTGCCTGTCGCATATTTGTTTTTGTAGTGTCGATTTCACGGTTGTTAAGCTCAATCATTCCTTCGACTTTATAGACTTCCTGTTGAGCAATAATTACAACTTGCAATTGTTGGTCTTTTGCCCTTATTCTGAAATCTAATGCCTTTTGCAGCCTGTACCTGAAAGGCATAACATTTCCCCTTCGTCTATATCTACATCGGAATTATCATATAATTTTCTTTCCTTTTGTACATTCATTTGGATGAGTTTTTTCTCTCTCATAGATTGTTTTAATGATTTTTGTTATAAAGTCAAATAATCTCATTTAAAAAAATGATATAGACTATCTGAAATATTGTTATATAATATAATTAAGGGATTTATTCCCTATGAGAAATAACATTTAAACGGATAAAATAACAAAAATGGCAAATAAGACAGAAAGAATAGACTTTAACGCAGATGCGGCACAAAGTTTCGGCGTTTTTCAAAACGATGCGGAAAAAGAAGTAATTTCAAAAGTAAGCTCGGTAAACGTTTCTTGCGGATTTCACGCAGGTGACCCTTTGACAATCAAAGACACCTTACTTTTTTGTAAAGAACACAATCTTGCAATAGGTGCACACGTCGGTTATCAAGATATTCACGGTTTCGGATACAGACCGATGGAATTGGATGAGGATGAAATTGAAGCAACCGTGCTTTATCAAGTAGGTGCCGTTTCCTCGTTCGCATCATCATATTCTCTTTCTGTGGAACATGTCCGTTTGCACGGTGCAATGTATGCAAGAGCCGCTGAAGATTATGATTTTGCTCTCGCTGTTGCAAAAGCCGTTCAAAAATGGGATAAGTGGGCTGTTTTGTATCTTCCTTGCGGTGAAATTGCCGATATGGTTGAAGAAACAACTAATCTGCACGTCGCAAGAGAAATGTTTATTGATAAATATTATAATTCCGACGGTGCGGTTTCCGAACCCGATAAGCCTCTCGATATGCAGGTTATGCTTAATCGTATAAGAACAATTATGTACTCGGGCAAAATTAAAATCGGAGGCGGAGAATTTTTGGAAATGAAGTGTGATTCAATCCACTTTGATTCTAAAGATGCTAAAACATCGGAATTATTGGATAAGGCAAGAGAAATAGTTATTCCTACTCCTTATAATTACAATAAGGCTTGTCTTGCAGGTTGGAGTGAAACATTAGTTTAGTATGATATTGAAATTTTTTAAAAAGTTAGTTCCTAAAGACGCAGCAATATTTTTACCGGGGTTGAACTTAAAACGTTGGTTCTCCGTGCAAATTTTGGGTATTTTGCTCGCAATAATCGGTCTTTGCGTTATCTTTGATTTTAAGCCGATTTATCACTTAATAAGTTTTGCAATGAGAGTACTTGATGCAAATTGGACATTGGCTCGGTTCATAGGTGTTGTATTTATTCTTTTGGGTGCTTATGCCTTTCTTAAAGGATGGAAAATTTCAAATGATACGGTTTTACACGCATCTGACGATAATACCCGTGCTAATTTTCTTAATAACTTGGTTGCAAAAAGAAAGCTGAATAATGGACCAAAAATAGTTGCAATCGGTGGCGGAACCGGTCTTTCAACCATGCTTAGAGGCATTAAAAAAATTACAAACAACATAACTGCCGTTGTAACGGTTGGTGATGATGGCGGAAGTTCGGGAAGATTAAGAGAAGAAATGGGCGTTTTGCCTCCCGGAGATATCAGAAACTGTATTGCGGCACTTGCAGATGATGATGATTTGGTGACAAAATTGTTCCAATATCGTTTTAAAAAGAACGTATCAGAGCTTGGCGGTCACAGTTTCGGCAATTTGTTCATCACGGCAATGTGTGAAATTACCGGTGATATGTACAAAGCGGTTATTGAATCCTCAAAGGTTCTTGCAATCAGAGGTCGGGTTTTGCCTTCGACGTTGGATGATATGAAATTGGTTGCCGAAATGGAAGACGGTTCAATAATTAAAGGTGAATCTGTTATTCCCGAGTCCGGCAAAAAGATAAAAAGACTCTTCACCGATCCTGAACATTGTTTGCCTCTTGATGATGTTTTGACGGCAATTCGTGAAGCAGAGTTAATCATAATGGGACCCGGCAGCCTTTATACAAGTGTTTTACCGAACCTTTTGATTAAGGAAATTGCGGAAGAAATCGAAAAATCAAGTGCTAAAAAACTTTATATTTGCAATGTGATGACTCAACCCGGAGAAACAGACGGATTTACTGTTTCCGACCACGTTAGAACTATTTTACAACACGTTGAAAACAGAAAAATAATAGATACGGTTTTGGTAAATAATTATTTACCGGAAGAAGCTTTGGAAAAATACAAAGCGGAAAATTCATATCCCGTATTGGCGGATTATGAAGAATTGAAAAAACTCGGAGTTAATGTATTCGAGTACAGACTGACGGATAACGACAGTTCGGGATACGTCAGACACAATCCCTCACGCTTGATGCGTGCGGTATACTATTGGTTTAGAAAGGCTGATAAACTTAAAGAAAGACAAGGTTAGATGGCTTTTTATACCGATAAAAATCTACAGGCACAGTCTTAGTTAACGGAAACAAATAAATGGCGAATGCGTCTGTAAGACAAAAAACACCAATAAAAAAACGACCAAATGCTCCGACAGTTAAGATAAAACAAACTGCCAAAACATTTGGCATGCTTAAAAATGCCGTTAAGGCTGTTCAAGTATTTTTAGGGTTTTACGGTTCGGCAAATTTACTTTTTTGGTTAGCCTATACTGCAAAGATTGTAAATCTTGAGGCGGGTTGGTATTTGGTTTTCAAACCTGCGTGGGACATTGTAAATCTTTTTTATACGTATAAACCGGTTGAAGGCAGGGAAGATACTGATTTTACCGGTGTTGTATGTGCCATTTGCTTGATTGTAATTACTGTTGTTTTGAAGTCAGTTTCGGAATATTTGGCTGAGGTTGAGGAACAGGCAAAAATTGAAGATGCAAAACGTCTTGAACGTGCAAAAAAACGTGCAATGGCAATAAAAAAGACAAACGTAAAAACAAAAGCGAACGTTAAGAAAAGCAGTGAGTCCGGTTTTGTATTTTTGTTGGATATTGATATTAAGCAAGTTTCGGGATTTATACAGGAAGAAGGCTTGTCTCCCGAAGAAGTTGCAAAATTGAAAACTAAATTTTTTACCTCACTTTTGCAAAATATAAATCTTAATCAAGTTGTGCAAAAAGGGTATTATAAAAAGAAATTGTTTTTGGTATATAAAAGTATCTCGTATTTTGACGATTTTATTTTTTATACGAGAGAAACCCTTAATTCTTTGTCGAGAGAATTTACCACATCCGCTATAAGAATTGACTTTTTGGTCGGAGTCAACAATATGGCGATGGGGGATGACATAAGGGCAAAATTGGATGTTTTGGACACAATTAATAAGTTGAGTCTGAAAAATGAATTTATTTGTACACAAGCACTTCGTGATATGTACGAATGTACGCCGAAACAATCCTATAGACTTGCGTCTAAGGGCGTTTATAACTTGTCAAAGAATTTGAATGTTTCGAACAATCAAGAAATATTTTCACTCAGGGAGGCTCGGTAATTTATGGTAGAATTGAAAATTTTAAGGCTCGCACACAATAAAGTTTTGCCTGAATATAAGACAGCAGGTGCTTCCGGAATGGACTTGTCTGCAGCGATAGAAAAAGAGATAACTCTTGCCCCGTTAGAAAGGTGTTTGGTTCCGACGGGAATTAAAATCGAGTTGCCGCTCGGCTATGAAGCTCAAGTTAGAGCAAGGTCGGGTCTTTCGATAAAACATGGTATAACGTTAATTAATGCAATAGGAACTGTCGACTCTGATTACAGAGGAGAGATTTGTGTTCCGATAGTCAATCTTTCTAATGAGTCTTATACAATTCTTCCGGGGGAAAGAATTGCTCAGATGGTAATTTGCAAAGTTGAACAAGCAAATATAGTTGTTTCGGAAGAGCTTGAAAACTCCGAAAGAGGAGAGGGCGGTTTCGGTTCAACCGGAAAGTCATAAATAGTGCTTCAAACGGTATGTTTAAGTACTGTTTTGGTCAGAAACCGAACAACGAGAATTTTATAATCAAAAACGAGAAGTTCAAAAGAGCCTCTCGTTTTTTTAAATTTCATTTTAATATTTTATTTTCTGTTAATCCAAACGAAAACCGCAATTATCGGGATTAAGCAAACTAAAATAACGGGAAGAGGTAATTTTACAATTTGAAAACCCGTTATCAAGGATGTAACAACGAATATAACAGCAATATTTGCCGTTAATTTATTCAATCCCGATTCCGCACTTTTTTGTGATGAAAAAATATTTGCCATACCGCCCATTGCACCGAGTCCGTCGCCTTTCGGAGAGTGGATTAAAACCAATATGACAAGCAATATTGCAGAAACTATTTGAACTATCCAAAGTAATGTAAGCATTTTTAACTCCGTAAATTATATTTATGTACTAATTTTATCATAAAGAAAAATTTTTTGTTTCACCTTTTCTTCTTCAATATTTTTCAAAAGGACTCTTTTTAATCTTGATTTATCTCCGGAAATTAATTCAACACTTGATTTTGAAAGTTTAAAGCAGTCTGATAAAAAGGAAATAAGTTTTTTATTTGCCTTATTTTCATTTGGCGGTGCGGAAATTTTGATTTTGACGTAATCATCGCAATAGCCCGCAATTTCGTCTTTTGACGAATTTGGAGTCAATCGGATTGACAAAATCACACCGTTTTCAACTTTTTTGATATAAGATTGAGAATTTTCTGTCATATATTTTTCTTTCTAATAAATTATAAAACAAATAGAAAAAATTGATAAAAAGTGGAAAAATAACGGGAAATATTATACAATACGTTTGAGGATTTAATATGAACGAACAAACTATAATATCAAAAATACAAGAAGCCTTAGTTGAACAAGGTCGTCCGCAGGAAGAGATTGATGAAATTTATAAGTCGTACGAATTTGCGAAGAAACTTCATGAAGGACAATACCGTGTAAGTGAAGAACCATACATTATTCACCCCTGTGAAGTTGCAAGAATATTGACCGATTTAAGGGTTGATAAACACTTAATTATGGCGGCGTTTTTACACGATGTAATTGAAGATACGGAAACAACTCCCGAAGAAATAGAAGAGCTTTTTGGAGAAGATGTAAAAAACCTTGTCGAAGGTGTTACAAAACTGAATAAATATCAGTTTAAATCAAAGGAAGAACGTCAGGCTGAAAGTTTCAGAAAAATGTTCGTTGCAATGGCAAAGGATGTTCGTGTAATTTTCCTCAAACTTGCCGACAGATTGCACAATATGCGGACTTTGAATTATATGGCTCCGGCAAAACAACAAAGAATTGCTCAGGAAACATTGGATATTTTTGCACCTCTTGCAGGCAGACTCGGTATCGGAAAAATCAAATCCGAACTTGAAGACTTGTCGTTAA
Source organism: uncultured Muribaculaceae bacterium (assembly GCA_964579375.1). Classification (GTDB taxonomy): domain Bacteria; phylum Cyanobacteriota; class Vampirovibrionia; order Gastranaerophilales; family Gastranaerophilaceae; genus RUG841. Next base: position 16,944 of record CAZOGS010000001.1, on the reverse strand, counting down.
GATATTTACAACCCGATAAGTATTTTGAAATTGCCCAACTGGTTGCACAAAAAAAAGTTGAGCGTGAACAAACAGTAAATATGCTTATTGAAACGATTGCCGCCAATTTGAAGCAAAACAAAATTGAAGCGGAAATTACGGGTCGTGCAAAGCATTATTACAGTATTTACAAGAAGATGAAACGCTTGAACATAGCTTTTCATGACCTTTATGACGTTACTGCTGTTCGTATTATAGTAAATAACGTTCGGGAATGTTATGAAGTTTTGGGGCTTATTCACTCCCACTTTAAACCTATTCCCGGAAGGTTTAAAGATTATATAGCCATGCCGAAGGGTAACGGTTACAAGTCTTTGCACACTTCTGTTTTGGGACCTCGTCAAAAACCTCTTGAAGTACAAATAAGAACAAAAGAGATGCATCATATTGCTGAATATGGGGTTGCGGCACACTGGAGATACAAAGAGTCCGGCTCCGTTAAAGCTGATTCTACAACCGATTTGCAATATACGTTCATGCGAAAGATGCTTGAATTGGAACAGGAAAGTGCGGGTGCGGAAGATTTTGTCGAACACGTTAAGATGGATTTGTTCACAAATCAGGTTTTTGTTTTTACTCCGAAAGGTGATGTTTTTGATTTGCCTCTCGGTGCCACGCCGATTGATTTTGCGTTCAGAATTCACACCGATGTTGGTTATAAAACAACCGGCTGTTTGATAAACGGTCGTATCGGGCAACTTGATACTAAGTTAAAAAACGGCGATATCGTTGAAATTACAACATCTAAAAAATCCGAACCTAAAATGCACTGGCTTAATTTTGTCGTCACAAGACAGGCCCAGACAAAAATTCGTCAATGGTTCAGAAAACATAAACGTGATGAATACATCGGTTTGGGTAAAAACCTCATGGAAGCAGAACTTACTAAGGCTGTATACGATGAGGTCGTTAAAAGCGGCGAGCTTTTAAATATTGCAAAAACAATGAATTTGACATCTGTCGATGATTTGCTTGCTTTGTTGGGTAACGGCGAAATTTCAGCAATTAAAGTTATGAACAGGTTGAAAGTGGATGTTCAAAATAATGACGACCTCTCTCAATTTATGTCACATAACAAAATTCGTTCCTGTAAACAAGAAATTATCGGGCTCGAAGATTTAATGTATCAGCTTGCGAAGTGCTGTTTGCCGCTTCCGGGAGAACCTATCGTCGGTGTCGTTACCCGTGGCAAAGGTATTTCCGTCCACAGGCAGGATTGCAAATCTCTTGAATTGGTTCAACCTGAAAGACTTTTGGAAATATCTTGGAATCCCGATGTCGTCGGTCTTGGCAAAAAAACATATATTTCCGCAATTAGGATTGATGTTGATGATAAAATCGGCATGCTTAAGGATATTTTGTTGAAAATTACCGACTGCGATACAAATATTAATTACGCAAATGTAAAATCAAATACAAATAAAAAATTAGGCATCATTGAACTCGGGCTTGAAGTAAGCTCAATTGAAAAATTGAATTATGTCATAAATCAACTGATGGCAATGGATTCCGTCAAAAATGTAAAAAGAGTCCCGATGAATTCAAATACGAGATTGTATGTTCCTTCCGGCTCAAAGAAAAAATCTAAAAAATAACTTACTTATTTCGCCCGCTTACCAAAAAATAAGCGGGTGCTTTTTTAATTTAAGTTTTGAGTTGCCTTTGAACTCAAAAAACCCTGCTTAAATTATTAAGAATTGTTAAGGAAAATATATACAAAAAGTAAATTTTCTGAAGTTAAAAACGTTTATATAAGAGTAGATAATAAACGGATATTAAAGGAGATATATAAATGGCTCGTGTTTTGATTTCAATGCCTGAAGAATTTTTGAATAAAATTGACGGTGTAGCTGAAGGCGAAAATCGTTCGAGAAGCGAATTAATCAGAGAAGCACTCAGAACGTATATCAACAAACAACGAGTTCGTGAAAACGCATTGGCTCAAAGAAACGCAGAAATTCTTGAAGAATTATTGGGCTAATTTTAAATTGCAATGATTTTCATTGTTCTAAATCAGACGGACGGATGTTTTCATCTGATTTAATAAATAAATTTTACTCTCAACTCTCTTAAAATTTTTAAACTCTCAAAACTCTCTCTCTAAACAAATTTATCCCCGTTAAGGGGATTTTTTTTATGAAAAAGTAAATGTTTTTTATAAAGTGATATAATTTTTTTGACGAAAAGAATGAAAGCAAAAAATGGAAACGAATGATGATACAAGGTTAAAGCAGAGAGCAGCGGGCTTGTCCGTCATATCAAATACGATTTTAATCGTATTGAAGTTAGTGACGGGGATAGTTACGGGTTCTTTTTCCGTGATTTCGGAGGCAATTCATTCAATGAGTGATTTGTTGGCATCGTTTATTGCTTTTTTTGCGGTCAAAAAGGCATCTGAGCCGGCAGATAAGGAGCATGCTTTCGGGCATGGAAAATACGAAGATTTTTCGGGATTGATTGAAGGATTTTTGATAGTTCTTGCATCAGTTTATATTTTATGGGAATCATCGATGAAGATTATTGGAGGAAAATATGATGCCGTTGATGTTGATATTGCTATTTATGTGATGTTATTTTCGGTTTTTGCGAACATTTTTGTAAGTGCATATCTTTTTAAGTGTGCAAAAAAGACCGGTTCGGTGGCACTTTATGCGGATGCGGAGCACTTGCGGACGGATGTTTATACAGCGGTTGGCGTAATGACCGGTTTAGCGTTGATTAAGATAACGGGGTTGCATATTATTGACCCGTTGATAGCGATTTTAGTGGCGGTCTTAATTTGGGAGGCGGGATTTAAAATTTGCAGAAAAACGGTAGCTGATTTGCTTGATACGAGTCTTTCCTCCGAGGAAGAAAAAGAAATTACCGATGCGATTACTTCCGTTCAAAACGCAGATATGTTTAAGCTTTGTGAGCTTAAAACAAGACGTTCGGGGGTTCGCAAGCAGATTGAGTTGAAAATTTGTGTGAACGGAGATATGACGGTAAAAGAAAGTCATGAATTTTGCAATGAGGTTGAAAGTGCACTTTCCGAAAAAATCGGGAACACCGACACGATAATTCATATAGAACCGATTTGTGAAAATGAGGAAAATACATTAAAAACGGCGATTAATTATAAGTAATCCGAATTGAAATTTTATAAATCGGGATATAATTCTTTTAATTTCGGAACGACTTCTTTCCAAAGTTTGCCGTTGGGATGAGCTGCCTCTTTAGGCATAAAAAATCCTTTTTCTTGTCGGCTTAAATGGTCAATGCCTATAAGTTCGGCGATATTAATGACTTTAATTCCTTGTTTTTCTAATTGAGGCTTCCAATATTGTTCGTTGTTTCCTTCGAAAGTCAAGATAATAAATTGCGGAGTTTCGTCTGTTAAATTCTTTTCATTTCCCCAAATAAGATTTTTAATTGTATTATTAACGGTTAAAAAATAAGAAACTATTATATCGTAGAATTTTGGGTCATTTGTTGTTAATGATTTTTCCACGTATCTAACGACAAATTTATTATAAATATGTCTTGTAATTGCAAAGTTATAGTAAAGATTGAGAAAAGGTTTTCTTCTCTCAAATTCATTGTTTTTCAATTTATATGTAAAATAGTATTGATTATCTAATATATTGGGAAAGTTTGTATGGAACAGTCTGTAGAAATGCATACCGTTATCCATTAAGACATAAAAAACATATTTGGGTGTTTTAACGGAAGAAGTAAAGGATTTGTCTTCTTTGAGTTGATAAAGCATATGTTGGATGCCCCATCCGTTGACGGCTCTGTTAATAATCGGTCTGGTTGAATATTGGGAGAGAACATAAGATATTGTTTCCGTGTTGTCAAAAATGTAGCCGTAAGCGTATGAACAGCCGAAAATCAAAACGGGTTGTTCTTTGCTTTGAGGATTTTGAATTGGTCTTAATTCTTTTTCTGTTGAGTGTTTGTAGGCATCTTCAAATTTTGAGAGTTTTATAAAATATTTTGGCAGAATAAATTCTTTATTTAAAAATGAATATTCTTGTTGTGATTTAAAAATGTTTTTTTCCTGAAAAACCGTGTAGTAAAAGAAGATAATATCACAAATCAAAAACAAAAATACAAAAGTGAAAAGACTAACGATAATTTTTATAAATTTTGTCATTTTGACCTCTTTTGCAAAATTTTTGTTCCTAAAATTAATTTTATCAGAGTTTGAAACTATTTTTTCTTCAATTTTGTAAAATTTTTACAAAAGAAAAGTTTAATAAATGTTGAACAAAATTTCGGCAAGAATGTCAGATAATTTCGCTTTGAACATCCTTTATCCCTTTTGCAAAAATGAATTGGGACTTCGACGACTTTTAAATTCGGGTTTTGTAATTTGGCTTTAACAAGAATTTCAAGTTGCACTTCAAAATACTTGCTCATAAAGTCGATATTTTTGAGCAAATCCGTTCGATACAGTTTAAAACCGGCGGAGATATCGGAAATTTCTTTTAAGTCGAAAAGAATTTGACAGACAAAGTTTAAAAATTTTGAATAAATTATATTTTGTTTTTCGTCATCGTTATTGCCGCCGATAACGTATCTTGAACCGATTGCGACATCTGCATGATTGTTAATAAAGGCATTGTAGATATCGGGGATATAATTAGGAGAATGAGAAAAATCCGCATCCATTATAAAGAAGTTTTCCTTTTGTGCATATTTAACGGCAGTTTTATATGCACCAACGTAAAAAGGTTCTTCTTGCACAACATATGTTGCTCCGAATTTTTCACAAACTTCTTTTGTGTTGTCGGTTGATTTATCGCTGTCGACAATCAAAAGCTCATAATCGTCAGTCACTTTCTTTAAATTTTCAATAACGAGAGGTAACAGATTGATAAGATTGTCTGCTTCGTTATATGCGAGAATAGTTAATGTTACGCCCATTTTTTCTCCGTTTTAATTACTTGTATTTGTTTATTTTATAATAAAAATAAATTTTTATAAACAGATTAATATTTTAAGTTGCTTTAGTTTGTGGTTTTGTTATGATTGATATCACTAATGAAAGTTTTTGGAGTTAACGGAAATGAAGAAGATTGTTTTTCTTTTTGTGTTGATGCTATTACAAGTTACAGTGCCTGTTTTTGCGATAGAGGATGTTAGTGATATTAAACAGGGAGAGATGTTAAATCTTTCGGATTGTATTAAAATTTCCGTCAAAAACAGTCCGATAATACAGAAGGCGGAAGAGGGTTATCTTATATCAAAACATAATGTTAGCCTTGCAAAATCGGCATATTTTCCGACGTTAGGCGTTAATGTAGGATATTTGCAAAAATTTAACAGTGATATTACTTATGATGACGGTTTTACAAAAAGAAATTTACCGATGGTGGGAGTATATCTTGACCAATTAATTTACAATTTCGGTAAAACAACTGCCGTTGTTGATATGCAAAAATTCAATCAAATTGCTGCGGAATACCGTTATGTTGACAGTATTTGCGAAACAATTAACGATGTAAAGCTTAAATATTTCGAGCTTTTGGAAGCAAAAGCCGTCTTGAAAGTTCAAGAAGAAAATTTTGAAATAAACAAGCAGATTTTGGATTTAACAAAAAAATTATTAGACGAGAAGAAAAAGACGGAAATTGATTACATAAACGCTCAAGTATATTATACGGAAGCTATGCATAAGCTTGAAGCCGCAAGAAACATGAAAAGTCTTGCCTATGAAAATTTATGTAATGCAATGTATGTTGCGGGTGCTCCGGATTTTACCATTAAGGAAATAGATGTTTTTAATCAATACGATGCGTTTTTTACTCCTCAATTTGTTGAATTTGACGGTGTTTCGTGGAGAATGATGACGGGTAGGGTGAAGGAAAAAGGAATCGGAACGGTTCAGGAATTACCTTTTTCGGTTGAAGA
>CAZOGS010000001.1:0-10907 GCA_964579375.1 uncultured Muribaculaceae bacterium | reverse complement strand
ATGGCTTATAAACACGAAGTTGACAGAGCAAATTTAATCGTTTCTCAAGCAGAAAAAGATATTGAGGAAATGGAACAGTTTATCTATTTTAACGTCAGAAAATGTTATTTGAACGTTAAAACTGCAGAACGACAAATTTCAAACGCTAAAAATACCGTAGACAGAGCGTTGGATAACTTGGAGCTTGCCGGAAAAGAATACGTTGCGGGACGCTCGGATTATATTCAACTTCAAAACGCACGTTCAAATTATAACGTTGCTATGGTTGATTATTTTGCGGAAGTTCATAACTATTCGGCATCACTTGCAAAACTTGAGAAAGCGGCACATAGGCATGCTGATGAAGTTTATGCGTTTGCCTCAAAGGTTATTGAGCCGGAAAACGGAAAATAATTTTATTTGAAAGCCCCGAAAGGGGCTTTTTATTTGAAATTTTTATATCGAACATGTTTGTGCTATTGTAGAGAAAAACGAGGGATGATAAATGAGTAAAAAAGTTCTTATCAATGTTTATAATAATGACGGAATTGTTGATTTTGCAAAAAATTTAACGGAAAAAAGCGGTTATGATATTTATGCAACAAAAAAATCCGCTGAATTTTTAGCTGCAAACGGCTTATGTGTTGAAAATTTTGATTGGCAATGTTCCGATTTTGACATTGTTGTTTGTAATTTTTATCCGCTTGAAAAGTATCTAAATAAGGATATGGATGAAGAAGAAGTACTTTCAAATTTTGACAGCGAAGGTCTTTCGCTTGTTCAAAAGTTTACAAAAAAATATAAGGATACGCTCGTTTTAATTAATCCTTCTCAGTATGATGCGATTTTTGAAGCAGTTAAAAATGAAACAATTACCGAAAGTTTGAGAAAAGAACTTGCAGAAAAAGCACTTCTTCAAGTTTGCAAATTGAATGCAACTCTTTTGAATATTCTCAATTCAGAGTCATCATATATAAACTTAAACGAGGGAAAGAATGAAGACTTGGCTTACGGTGAAAATCAACATCAAAAAGCGGCTTTGTTCACGGGAGATACAATTTCTTACGAAGTTATCGCAAATCGTGCTTTGACGGCGAATAACATACTTGATATAAATCTTGCAACACAAATGGTGTCGGAATTTTATGACGTAAATGCAGCGGTTATTGCAAGACACGCTTTGCCTTGTGCTGTTGCGTTGGGTTCTTCTCTCGAAATTGCTTATCAAAAAGCGGTTGATTGTGACCCTATCAGTGCTTTTGGCGGGGTTGTCGCTTTTTCTCAAAAAGTTGACAAAAAACTTGCTAAAGCTTTGAGCTCATTGCTTTTGGAAGTCGTTATCGCTCCTGATTTTGATGATGAAGCAATTGAAATATTGAAAGAATGCAATATGAAATTGGTTAAGATTTTTACACCGTTAAAGGATTTTAAGGCTTACTTGAAAAATCAAATTACCGTTACTCCTTTCGGAACGATTGTACAAGAACCGAATACTGCGGAACTTAATACAAATTCTTTTAAAGTCGTTACAAAGAAAAAACCGACGACGGAACAGGTTGAAGATATGGTTTTCGGTTGGAAAATTTCAAAATATACCCGCTCGAATTCCGCAATCGTTGTAAAAGATTTGAAAACGGTCGGTATTTCACAAGGTCAAGCAAACCGAATTGAAGCTGTTGATATTGCTCTTGATAAAGCATGCGAAAACTCAAAAGACGCTGTTCTTATCACGGACGGAGCAATAAGAACGAAAGATGTTATCTTGGATGCCGCACAAGCTCGAATTGCTGCAATTTTGCAACCGGCGGGAGTCAAGAAGGATAAAGAAATCTTTGATATTGCCGACAAATACGAACTTACAATGGTAAGAACATTATTGAGAGAGTTTAAACACCAATAGTGTTTTGCCTTGCGGTGACTGCCGAAACAGAGAAAAGGAAAAGAGATGAAAGATTGTAAAAAAGCGGTAAATTGGTTGATATTTGCTCATCTTATTATAGATTGTTATCCGGGGTTTATTGCACCGCTTTTGCCGTTCATTGCCGCAAAAGTCGGGATTACGATGAAAGAGGCTGTTGCGATAATCAGTATTGCGAATATTTCTTCATACCTTTTGCAACCGCTTTTCGGATATTTTTCGGATAAATGTAAAAAAAGATTTTTTATATTTTGGGGAATAATTATTGCATCTGTTTGCTTGCCGATGATGGGCTTGGCGGAAAGCTTTCTTGCTTTAACTATTGCAATTGTTTTGGGCGAAATCGGGGTCGGTTTCTTTCACCCTCAGGCAACGAGTTTTGTGCCGAGATTTTGTAAAAACACGGAAAGTGCAACTTGGCATACGGGAATTTTCCTCAGCATGGGCTCGTTTAGTTATGGTATCGGGGCAATAATCGGAACAAATCTTTATCAACATTTCGGCTCGGAGTCTATAATGTTTACCTCAATAATGGGTATTGCAACGGCTTTTGCAATGTTTTTATGTGTTCCTAAGGTTTCTTGCGAACAGGAAGAAAAGAAGGAAGAAATTTCATTATTTACGGCTATGCGTGTTATTTTTTCTCTTCGTTTGGAAAGAATTTTGATAGCATCTTCTATTGCAAAATCCCTTGTTGTTTCGAGTTATACGTTGATTATGCCGTTCTTTTGGAAAAATATCGGGCTTTCGGCTTCGAAAATCGGCTTGATAAATTGTGCGTTTTTGGCAACATCTACTTTGGGGATGATTGCCGCACCTAAGTTTGAGCAAAAAATCGGCAGCAGAAATACATTCTATTTCTCGTTTTTGTTAACGCTTCCGCTTGCATTGGCAATGGTGTTTTTCCTTAAAGTAAATTTCTTTATCGGTATTGCAATTTATTCGATAATCGGTTTTGTAATTTTCTTGACTCAACCCATAAATGTTGTCATGTCACAAAAACTTTTACCTGAGTATAAAAGCACTATTTCCGGCTTGGTTGGCGGTTTTACGTGGGGTATTGTCGGAGCAATTCTTCCTCTTTTAAGTTGGTTTATGGAAAAAATAGGCATTATGTACGGATTGATTTTTGTTACTTTAATTCCGTTAATCATGTGCATTTGGGTCAGAGAAATTCCTAAAAAACCGTTGGATTAATTTTTTTGATTAAAAATTTTTTATCGGACATAAAAATTCCCTGACAGGCGGGTAAAAGTTTACAATACTTATGATAACTTTACTTAAAATCGTAAATATTTTACTACCTTTTTTTTTGCGGTAAAATATAGACAGATTAACGCATGTATTTTTACAGGGGATAAAAATGAAAAATAAAAAGATTTTATTTTGGGTAATTATCGTGTTGGTAATCGGTTGTATTGCCGTAATTGTGACGAAACCTACCAAGTTGGGACTTGATTTGGTCGGCGGTTCGAGATTGGTTCTTGAAGCACAAACGACGGATACGATAAAGAAGATTACACCCGATAATATGGATAGCTTGAAGTTTGCTATCGAAAACAGAATTAACGCAATCGGTGTTGCCGAAACAGTTGTTCAAAAACAAGGTGAGAAGCGATTAATTATTGAAATTCCGGATGTTTCTGATCCTCAAAAGGCTAAAGAATTTTTGGGTGATACTGCGGAATTGGAATTTAAACGTCCCGTTCAAACAATGAGCGGTGCGGAAGGTTGGGAATCAACGGGCTTGACGGGTAAAGACCTTAAAAAATCACTCGTTTCCACAAATTCTCAAAACGGCGAATATGTTGTCAGCCTTGAATTTAACGATGCAGGTTCAAAGAAATTTGCAAAACTTACAAAAGAATTAGTCGGAAAACCGATGGCAATTTTCTTTAACGGTGAGTTGAAGTCAGCTCCGGTTATCCAAGAACCTATTATCGGCGGACGTGCTCAAATTTCAGGCGGCGAAGGCGGATTTGAATACGAAGAAGCAAAGAATATGGTAGACTTGCTTAACGCAGGTGCTTTGCCTGTTCCGGCAAAAATTATTGAAGAAAATACGGTAGGACCCACTTTAGGTGCAGACAGTATTGCAAACAGCAAATTTGCAGGCTTAATCGGCTTGGCATTTGTAATGATTTTCATGGTTGCATATTACAGAGTCCCCGGACTTGTCGCTGACGTGGCTTTAATTATTTATTCTTTAATTGTATTTTCGATTTTCAAGATAATTCCCGTTACATTGACACTTGCGGGTATTGCGGGCTTTATTCTTTCAATCGGTATGGCGGTTGATGCGAACATTCTTATCTTTGAACGTACGAAGGAAGAGTTAAAAGAAGGAAGAAGCTTGTTCACTGCTATTAACTTAGGTTTTGACAGAGCGTTTACAAGTATTTTTGACTCAAATATGTCAACAATCATTACTTGTTTCATACTTTACATGTTCGGTTCAAATGTTGTTAAAGGATTTGCTTTGACATTGGCAATCGGTACAATTGTAAGTATGTTCAGTGCAATTACCGTTACAAAGAACTTCATGCACTTGTTGTTCGGTACGGGACATTTAAAACACCCCGAATGGTTCGGTATCCGTGCGGATGAAATCAACACCGCATATGAATCGGAAGATACAAAGCGTGAAAACGCTAAGTTCGGTATTTTGGATTAATAAGGAGAAAACAATGTTTTCACATGCTAAAAATATAATTGATATTGTTAAATACAAATGGATATTTTTAATTATTTCCATCTTGTTATTAATTCCGTCAATCGGTGCAATGGGTTATCTTACCGTAAAAACAGGTGCTCCGCTTTTGGTCGGTATTGATTTTACGGGCGGAACGATTATTCAATATTCAGTTGATAAAAAATTAGATAACACTGATATTGCAAATGTCAGAGAAAAGTTGAACGAACAAGGTTTTGAAGATCCTGTTATTCAAATTCTTTCCGCACCGAGCTCAACTACTGACGGCAACGCAAAAATGAATGAATTTATTTCTGTTAAGACAGCTTTTGACGGAGATAAAGACAGCACTAAAACAAAAATGGTGTCTGATACAATCACATCACTTTATCCTGAAGCACAACTTGTACAAGTAAGTTCAGTCGGTCCTACATTGGGTGCGGAATTGATGAAAAATTCTTGTATTGCTGTATTGCTTGCGATACTTGGTATTTGTGCATATTTGACACTTCGTTTCCACTTAGAATTTGCGATTATTGCAATTTTAACACTCGTTCACGATGTTCTTTTCGTTTTGGGTGTATTTGCATTTCTCGGAATATTTTGCGGAGTACATATTGACGGTTTGTTTATTTCGGCGGTTTTGACCGTTTTAGGTTTCTCTGTTCACGATACGATTGTTGTATTTGACAGAGTCCGTGAAAATATCAAATTTTCGTCAAAATCTATGACGTACAATGAAATTGTTGATGCCAGCGTAAACCAAACATTGGCAAGAAGTATCAATACATCATTAACGACAATGTTTACATTGCTTGCGTTGTACTTCTTCGGCGGAGTTACAACAAAAGATTTCGTTCTTGCGATGCTTTTGGGTATTGCGGTAGGTACTTATTCAAGTATCTTCTTCGCAAGCGTTCTTTTGGTATTCTATAACGACATCAAAACAGCAAAGAAAGCGGCATAATGAGCGAAGAAACAATTTCTTTAGCAACTTTTGTAAGGGAAGCCCGTGAAAATATCGGGCTTTCTCTTGTATTGCTTGCAAAACGCTCCAATCTTACGGAAGAACAAATTTCTGACATTGAATCCGGAAGAGAGCTTTTTTTGTCTTCAACGGTAAGACAAAAACTTGCAAAAGGATTAAAATTAAATCCTTCTGATATCAAAGTCCACGAAAAAAATGTTCAGATTAATTACGGTGTGCCAAAAGATTTTGAAGATTATGCAAGAGTTAAAATGATGGCAGGCGAAGCGGATGATTTAAGATGTCCGATTTGCGGCTCGGAATTGAATGTTCGAGTTGTAAAAAGATATGACTTAGAGGATAATTTGGTTTTGCACTATAAAGCTTCGTGTAAGAAATGTCCGTTTCAAATTGTATAAAATTTTTTAAAAAATTCAATAAAAAAACGAGGTTTAAAATAAAATCTCGTTTTTTTTTAGGTATATTTTTTGTAAAATTATTGCATAAATCCGCCGCCGGCTTGACCGCCGTTTGCAGAATCGCTCATTACACTTGCCGCTGATTGTTGTTTCTTTGAATACAACACTACATCAACTGTAACAATAATGTATTGCGGGTCTTTTTCATACGGTGTAATTTGGACTTCTCCGATGTTTATAAAATACGGATAAACGGTCAAATCTCTGATTAAACCTTCTAATTGTACGTATGTTCCGACAACAACAAGTTGAACTTTGCAGACGTTGTAAAGAGAAGGGAACTTCGAATAAATTTCATCATCCGCCGGATTAATTTGATATTGAACGGAACGAAGCATCAAGCTGTTGATTTTTACATAATCAATAATATCTTCAAACATTCCGCCGAATGAAGCAATAGAGTCTTCCGTTGATGTTTTTGGTTGGAAAACTTTCTTAATGTTACTTTGTTTGTCCATTAAGCGTTTATTTGCATCTTCATAATCTTTAAGTTTTTTCTTTGCTTCTTTCAGTTTCTCGTTCTGTTTTTTATGTTCTTTTGTTGTGGATTGAACTTTTGTCACAGCAGCAACGACTTGACGGATGCCAAACGCTACGGCTAATAAAAGCAGAAGCCCGCAAATCAGAAGCTCTTTATATTGTTTTATAAATTTTTCATCTATATTAGGTAAATCCATTTGTCATTTCCTGTTAAGTTTTTATGGTGCCGCCGGTGCCGGTAAAGCTGCAGGGGCATTTGCTGTCGGTGCATTTGGTGCAGGTGCAGCACCTTGCGGTTGTAATAAATTCTTTTTATTATTAGAATTGTTATTTTGATTGTTTGCTTTGTCTTGTTCTGCTTTTGCCGCTGCTGCAGCTGCTGCGGCTGCCGGATTATCACTTTCAATTAAAAATGAATATACCGTCGACGAAGCTGTTTCATCAGTATAATTTAATTCTAACCTTGTGATTTTTAATTTAGGGTCTTTTGTTTTTAAACCTTTTACGTATGCATAAATCGATTCACTTGAATTTGCACTTCCTTCAATTCTGATGTCACCTTTTGAATTACTTTGGAAATTGGTTAAATATACGTCATTAGGGATTTCTGAACCTAAGGCGAAAAGTACGGCTGTTTCTTTTTCGTTTGCATCGGATATTTCTTTTGTTACTTTAAAGACATTGCTGACATCTCCGGCAACGGATGTTGCGTTAACTTTTGCCATTGTGTCGACAAATTCATCAGACATTAATGAGATTTCTTTTAAAAGTCTTTTGTCAAATATGGAAATTAACATTCCGATTAAAAGGAAAACACATAAAATTGCAACTGCGACGATGGCTCCGATGTTTAAAACAGCACGTCTTTCAATTTCATAATCTTGTCCCAAGAACGAAAGAACGATTGTTGTTGAAAATTCACTGTCCGCACCCAATAAGAAATTAAATTTAACGGGATAAGATTCGTATGCATACGCTGCGGCACCGACGGCTTCAAGCGATATTACGGGTAAATATTTAGGCAAAACCGCCGCTGAAATTTCCATAAAAGATTTATCAGCGTACATATTTCTGTCTAAGTATTTCATCGTTCCGTCAAAATTGATTTTGTGACATAAAATTTCCGCACTGACATCGTTTGTTTCACTGACGACGAGAAGATTTTTTGCAGGATAATTTTCAAGCGAAGAACCGGCTGCCGAAGAAATTGCGACATATACCTCATCACTTGAGAATGATTTAATTGCCAACGGTTCTTCAAAACAGTCAACCAATTTTTTGCCTTGCATACAGAAAATTGAATAACTGTTTGAATTAATTAATAAGATGTTTGTTGTTTCATTATTTTCAAATTCTTCTTGAAGAACTTTACTGTAAACAATACCTTTAATCATTGAAGAATAGGCTGTTTCTATTGCAATGAGTTTACAGCCCATATCGTCAAAAATATCTTTTACGTTTTGGATGGTATTTTCTTGAACGGCACCAAATACAATATATCTCTTATCGGTATCTTTATTGACGGTAACGGTATTCCAAGAAACAACCGGTTCATGTCTTTTGAAAAGATACATTTCTTCAACTTCTGAGCTGATTGCTCCGGAAATTTGATCGTCTGGCAAAACTAAAGGTAAGCTTATGAAAGAAAAATGTACGTTCGGAATGTTTAATACAACGTTACAATTTTTCGGGTTAACGTTAATTTCTTTAAATAAATCCTGTACCGCAAGAGCAAAATCATCATAACTTATAATTTCACGAATAGCGTTGTTATATTTGAGTTCTTTGCAGGCATATTTAGTAATCATCCGCTGACTTTTGTCAATACAAATCATTTCTATAATATTGGCTGCAGATATCGATATACCTACTGTTGCTACCGAACTCAAGCCGAGTTGCTCTAATAATTTTTCCATAAAATCCGACTTGCCTTAAATCTCATACGTTACAATTATATTTTACACTACAAATCCAATTTTGCCTAATTTTGTAATATAATAATATTGATTATACAACAAAATGAGGGAAAAAACCATAGAAAATACGGACTTTATATACGGAAAAAATAATGTTGCGGAATTGTTAAAAACAAGCGAAAGAAAAGTTAACAAAATCATGCTTCTGAAAACAGGACACGGCGACCGCAGAATTGACACTATCATTCAACTTGCGAGGGATAACGGTGTTCCGTTTTCTTTTGTTCCGAAAGAAAAATTTAAGCAATTTGAAGAAGTTTCTCATCAAGGAGTTGTTGCATTTGTTTCTCCTGTTGAGTATGTAGAACTTGAAGATTTTTTACAAAAAGAAACAAAAAACAAATATAAAAGAATTGTAATTCTTGATGAAGTTGAAGATCCTCACAATGTCGGTTCGATAATAAGAACTGCCGTTTGTGCCGGATATGACGGAATTGTCTTGCCGAAGAGAAGAAGCTCTCTTGTTAACGCAACCGTTGAAAAGTCTTCCGCCGGTGCGACAAACCATATTGATATTATCACGGTTAACAGTATTCAAAATGCAATAACTACCCTAAAGAATAACGACTTTTGGATAATTGCTTCCGTGATTGACGCAGAGGATAATTACTTTGACATTGATTATACGGATATGAATTTCGCAATCATTATGGGAAATGAAAAATCCGGTATTTCACGAACAAATGTTAAAAACTCGGATTTTCGGGTAAAATTACCTATAGAAACCGATTTTGATTCTTTGAATGTTGCAAATGCCGCTTCCGTCATAATCTATGAATCGGTTAGACAAAAAATTCAAAAGGACAATAAAAAGAAATAATGACAAATAAATCTCAACAATTAGACAAGGACGATATCGACACTTCCGATGAAGTCGAAATAAAAGACGAAGACGTTGCGGTAATAGAAGAACCCAAAATTGCGGAAACATATTCTTCTGCTGTTACGGATGATTCCGTTAAAATTTATTTGCAACAAATCGGAAAAATTCCGCTTCTTGACGCAGAAGAGGAACTTGAAATTGCAAAAACCATAATGGAAACAACGGGAAAAGAAAAGGAAAAAGCAGTCACAAAGCTCGTAAACGCAAACTTGAGGCTTGTTGTAAGTATTGCAAAAAAATATATAGGTCGTGGGCTTTCTTTTCTCGATTTAATTCAAGAGGGCAATCTCGGATTGATGAAAGCTGCCGAAAAATTTGATTATACAAAGGGATATAAGTTTTCGACTTATTCAACGTGGTGGATACAACAGGCGATAACCCGCTCAATTGCCGATAAATCAAGACTTATCAGATTGCCTGTTCATATGATTGAAACTTTGGGCAAAATTAAAAAAGCATCAACGGAATTAACTATCCAAAACGGCTATGCCCCCGGAAAAGAAGAACTTGCTTATAAAGTCGGAATGCCTTTATCCAAGCTTAATTCTTTGATTGAATCGGCTCAAAGTACGGTCAGCATGGAAACTCCCGCAAATCAAAAAGAAGATAATGCCGTAATTGCGGATTTTATTGTGGATGAAACTACACTTTCTCCGGAAATAAGAGTTACTCAGGAAAATCTTTTCGGCGATATTAACAAAATGCTCGGCAAACTCAGCCAAAAAGAACGTGATGTTTTAATGCTTCGTTTCGGTTTGGGCAAAGACGGAGAACGCAAAACCCTTGAGGAAATCGGCACTCAATATAACGTTTCAAGAGAAAGAATAAGACAAATTGAAAACCGTGCTCTCAGTAAGCTTCGCAAGCTTTGTCGAGGCGATAAAGATATGGAAACGGCTCTTAAAAATTATATTTAACAAACAAAAAATCCTCTCGTACGGAGAGGATTTTTTTGAAATTGATTAATAATTAGCCGACTAAACCTGAATCATCGGTTTCGGAAGCTTTTACCATAATGGCGTGTTCAACGGGATTTTCTTTTTTGATAGAATTATCAAATCCGTATTCTTCAAATCCGAATTCATCTTTAGCTCTTTTTGCTTGATTTTCATCAACTAATTTTTTTGCCAATTCCGCAATTTCATAAACTAATTCATAGCGGTTTTCGCAGTTATCATTTAAGTCCCATGCAATTTTTATGATTTGATTCATTATTTTTTCTCCTGAATATGTTTCAATGATACTATGAGAAATTTTATTTTTCAACCATTCTGAAAAATTTTATTAGTTTTCTTCAACAAAGAAATTTTGTCACTTTTTCAAAAAACATTGCAATTTTGAAATAAATTAGGATATGGGTGGGTTCAAGAAGCAATTGCAACACTATTAAGTTGAAATATTTCATTTTGTTTGTCGGTTGGGCATACCTGCCCAACATCGATATTTATAGTATTTTTCAACAATACCCAACCTGCAAAATAAAAAGACTGCATTTCCCCGTCATTACGAGGAGCATAGCGACGAAGTAATCCA